>NZ_JBEXWC010000015.1:0-41285 GCF_040629635.1 Streptomyces sp. NPDC005898
CTTCCCAGTACGAATGTGCGGGTGCTGTGCCCCGCCATTCGACCCAAGATTTGCGGTCGGGGTTTTCAGGCACGGCGAGACAGAACCATCGGTCTCGGTGGTGGGGGGCACCAATTGCGGATGCTCGATAGCAACACCACCGACTGTCGTACCCGATCTGGGCCAGCTCCCCGAGAACGTCCGGCATTCCGCGGCCTCGAATGACTGCAACGTTTTCCAGGAACACAAGCCCCGGTCGTATTGTGCGAATGGCATCAGTGACGTGCGTCCAGATACCCGAGCGCGTGCCATTGATTCCCGCCCCTCTCCCTGCAATGGAAATGTCCTGGCACGGGAAGCCGGCCGTAATGGTGGTCACTTCCCCAGCGAGGGACGACCAGTCGATTTTCGTAATATCGCCGAGGTTTGGCGCGTGCGGATATCGTGCTGCGAGAATCTGGGATGCTGCCGGGTCCACCTCTGCGACGTATCGCACCTGATCACCGGTCAGTCGCTCGACCGCGAGGCCGAGCCCGCCGTACCCCGCGCACAGCTCAAGAATGGGCAAGTGATCCCCTTGTGAGGGGCGGCAATGGGGGCCCCAGGAATGCTCTGTCCGGAGCCCCCTAACCGCCGTGGGCTTAGTAAGCGGGCTCGTCGGCGATAGCGTCTGACCACGCCTTGAGGACGCGGATAACCGGCTTGCGGTAAGACACGTCGCGCCCCTTCTTGGTGGTGTACTCCACGAGTTCCAGTTCAATGGAGCACAGCGCCTCGCCCCCGATCTTGTCGAGCGCGTTTTCCACCTGGTAAAGAACCTCGGCGAGCTTCCAAGAACCTGTCTGGAGCTTGAAAAGGCCGAGGTCGTAGTCGTCGGCGAGGCGGAACGATACGGCGATAGAGGGCGACGGGCCCCGCTTGGTCTTAGCGGCGGCCTTTCGGTCCTCCATCAGTTCCGGGCAGCGGCACGGCTTGCCCTTGTCCTCCTCGGGCGAAAGGAACTCAACCCCGTCGCAGTGGTGAATGAGGGCCGCACCGTTCCACAGCTTGAGGTCCGAGGAAATCGCGTCCGGGCCCGAGAGAACGACCTTGACCTTATCCTGAGTAGTCAGAACTTCAATGAAATTCTCGGACGTGGAATCGGTCTCGACCGGAGTACCGCCCATGAGCTGAGCGACAGCGTCGGCAACCGCCGGATCGCCGGTCGTCACTCGCCACTCAGAAAGAGCGACCGGAAGGTTGTCCACCTGCTTACCACCGTGAAAACGGCCAACGGTGTCATCCGAAAAAGACTGCTTCGGCTTGGCGTTCGGGTCGGTCTCGAAGATACGAAGTGCCATGGTGCTAAGTCCCCCTGAGTTTGGGCATGAGAAAGGGCGAGCCGATTCGGTTCGGCCCGCCCTGGTGTGATGG
This sequence comes from Streptomyces sp. NPDC005898, assembly GCF_040629635.1. NCBI lineage: Bacteria > Bacillati > Actinomycetota > Actinomycetes > Kitasatosporales > Streptomycetaceae > Streptomyces > Streptomyces sp. NPDC005898. The sequence goes on from NZ_JBEXWC010000015.1 coordinate 1,393, forward strand.
GTGCGGAATTAGGTGCGGCGCTGCGTTCCGGTGATGAGCCGGCGGGCGCTCTCGGCAATCGCTCGACCGAGCACGGTCTTAGAGGTCTCGCGGTCCCACGTGAAGACCTTTCGCAGTGTTAGGAACACGTCGAAAACCTCGCGGTCGATACGCACGGGCTTGAAAGCCCAACCGTCCGGGGTGATGTGCAGGACCGCCGCGCCGTCGAATTCCGGCATGGGCTCGGAGGTCCCGTCCGGGGCAATAACCTTGTCGGCGTGCGCATAGGCGGCCATCTGCAACGCCACATCGGGATACGTGGACTTGGAAGTCTTCCAATCCACAATCAGTGTGTGCCACTCGCCGGCCTGATGGTCGGGCTTACCGTCCTCGCCGAGCCGAACCCGCAGGATCGCGTCAAAAGAACCCGCGTATTCGTGCGTGTCCGACCATGCGATATCTTCCGCGCGGACCAGCTCGGGACGCACCACGTCCAGGAATTCGGCGAACCCCTCGCGGTACGGCTCTAGGTCAGGGTGCACTCGGCCGATGGCCTCGCCCCGGATCATCCGTTCAAAAAGGTCGTGTGCCTCGCTGCCGATCCTCGCGCGGAGCTTGGTGTAACGGCTGTGCGCGTTCCGCAGGTAGTCCACGGCCCCCGCCTCGTCGCGCTCGGCGATGGATGCCACGGCGGGCAGATTCGACACCGCCGCTTCCGCGGTCATACGAGCGGCCCACCAGACAAGGAACGGCTTGGGTAGCATCGCGATGATGCTCGTCACGCCCGGGTACTTGATGGCGGTTTCCGGGTCCACGTACCACCGTGAACCCCCGCGCTGAATCGTCCGGATGGTTCCGGGCATTGTTCCCCCTCGTTGTTGCTTGCTTGAAAGCGACCAGCGGGGAGAGGGGTGATGGGGTGTCGAACTACCCTTACTTTTTTGGTGAACAAGAAAAAACCAAAAGAAAGAAAGACAGGGGCCACTTTCACCACCCCGTCACCGCTGGTCGTCAGCGGCGGACCGCGAGCGCGTCCACCAGGGCGTCAAGGTCCTCGCGCGTCCCCGTGTTCGGGATCGTCACGTCTGCGGGGTACGCGTCCAGGTCGAGTTCGGAGACGTGCCGCGCGGCCTCGCCCCCCGCGCTCGCCCCGGGCCGCTCAATACGGACCATGAGGGCCCCCGCGCACCGCAGCGCGTCCGCCTCGTTGGCGTAGCGCACGTCCGAGACGACCACGGGCAAGGACCACCGGTCGGCGGTCCGGATCTTGTCCAGCGCCATGCGGAGCCAGAAGTCCGGGTCGTCCGCCCGGACGCTCTCGCCGAGGTTCTGCAACGTGCGCCGTACCTCGGGATAGGCGGTCTTCGCGCGGTCCCACCCGTACCGCCGTACCACGTCAGACAGCCGGATCGGGAGCGAGCCGTAAGACGTGCTCTCGCCCCCAACGATGGGGTCCAGCCTTAGGGCGCAGCCCTTGAGCGGGTCCGCGAACGCGACCCGGACGAACTGGTACCGGCGGACGAGCCGAGCGGCTGCCGAGTCCTTCCCCGACCCCGCTCGGCCCATCAGTGCGACGTGCCGATAGCTCACGCGGACAGCTCGTCGGCGTCGGCCTGGTCGTCGCCCTGGCGCTCGTCGATGGCGTCGGCCTGGTCGTCCTGGTGCTCATCCTCGCCGGCCTCTGCGGTCTTCCGGTCCTCGGCGCGCTGGACAGCCTCACCGGTACCGAGCACCGCGGCGACCAGACCGAGGACGAGCGCGCTCGGAAGTTCGGGGACGTAGTGCGCGACCAGTGCGAGAGCGGCGACCGCTACGGCGTAGATCCGGGCCGGATGTGCCTTGATGAACTGCATGGGTGTTCCCCCTGAAAGTTGCTGAGTGTGAACGGGTCCGCGTTTGCGTTCCCGAGCTGGTCCCCGCCGAGGGGGACCGCTGTTACGGGCCGTGGTCAGACCGTGGGGACCTTGAGGGCGGCCCAGGTCTTTGCACCCGGCCATCCGTCCGCGTCGGCGCCCCGGTATCCCTGCTTTCGCTGCCACTTCGCGTAGGACTTGCGGTCGCTCTCGGTCCACTGCGGGCCCGGACCGTCGCTGTACGCGCTGCACTCCTCGGCCACCAGCCGGCGACCCATGGCAGTCACGAGCGGACTCCGCGGGGACTTCTTGAACCACGCGACCCCGGGAAAAGGGGCGTACTTCGGAGTGGTGGGCTTGCCCGGGGTCGAGCTGCCCGAGTAGGCGGGACGGCCGAACCCGAGGATGAACACCCGTGAGCGCACGCGCCGGTAGCAGCCGTCCCCGTTGCCCTGCGAGCCCGCGTTGCCCGAGGACGTGTTGCCCTCGATGGTGCGCACGCTCGCGCTCGCCGGGGCGTCCTCGGTGACGATGCCGACGTGATCGGCGACCGGTCCGCCGTCCCACGTGAAGAACACAACGTCCCCACGCTTCGCGGGTGCGTTCTTGCTCACCCACTGACCCCGCGCACGGAACCAATTCACGTGACTCGGGCAGTAGGCGAAGCGTCCGACGACCGCAGCGTTGCCGCTGTCCGCGGCCCACTTGCTTACCGCCATGTCGCACCACGGATTGAAATTCATCCCATACCAACGACCGTGCTTCGTATCGTTGTTACGGCCCTCCTTATAGCCAACATCCGCAACAGCAGCGGACAGCATGGCATCAACACCTGGCATTGAATCCCCCTGGTTTCAGGCATGAAAAAGCCCCGCTCGGTAAGCCCGAACGGGGCTGGTGGTTGTGTGCGGCTCTCTAGCCGGCGAGGCGTGCGACAGTCAGACCCGCAGCAACTACGGTCGCCACAGCAGTAATCAGGGCGACGGGCAACACAAACTTGCCTCGCTCGCTCTCAAGTCCGCGGATACGTGTCTCGTGGTCCTCTAGCGTCTCGTCCACGGATTCCCCCTGCTGCCCGAGCCGCTGCACGTCGCCGCGGAGCCCTACCACCTCGTCGTAGATTTCACGGGCTCCGATGCGTACGCCTAGGGGCTCGTCCTGGTCGTCATTCATCAGCAGTGTGCGGCTCGTCTTCGGTAGTGACGGTCATTCCTGAGCCGATCCCTGATTCGGGTGACCCCACCGCTACTTGGGGCGGGTCCCTGTACAGCAGATAGCCGGGAAGAAGCCTGGCTATCTCGTCGGCTAGTGCCTCTATTTCCTCCTGTGTCAATGTGGCTCCTAAAGAGAGACGGACGGATCAACGGGCGGATCAGGTTTCAACCCTGCGTCAAGGGGGGTGCCATTGTAGGAAGTGGCCCGCAGCGTGAGCGTCTGGCGAACGCTTCCGTCTGTGCTCGACGTGCGGATACCAATGATCCATGCGAGTGTGTCGAGACTGGCGCCCGTAGAGTCTATGACTCGAATTACGTCGCCGAGTTGAATACGGGGGTCGGGAAGAATTTCCACATCCCCGAGCAGCGGCATTGGGTAGGCTCCCGCATCCCGCAGAACTGATGCCACCGCAGAGGCCGACCTGGAGTCCTGCACCCAGCCGCCGGAATCGTGCTCGAATTCCTGAATTCCGTACATCTTCTGGCTGTTCGCATTCCACGCTGCCGACCAGTGATCCGAAGGGGAGGCTCCCGAATCTACGCTCGGTGTCAGCAGAGTGACCGGAGGACTTACAAGCGACTTCGCCGTGAGCCAGACAACGGATGCAGAGCGGTTGTACATCTCCAGCACCAGCGTTCCCGCCTCGCGGGTGACCTGCACTTCGACCGCCCCATATACCACTCCAGCACCGGCTCTTTCCGTGGAAAAGCGAATACAGTCCGGCGCCGAATCATCGAACGTGAAAGGCGGCGACGTATCTAGCTCGTCATCCCCAATCGTCCAACTCATCGTATAGCTGCCACCGGCGGCGATTTCTCGCGCACTAGGCGACGCTTTTTTCGTCGTCGCCTTGTTGGCCTTGACCCTAGACCAGTTTGCCCACTTGACGGAGCAATGATTTCGGCATGCGTCGATTTCCTCCGTGATCGTGAGCGACGCAATATCGCGGGCAGAAGTGACCGTGAGATCAGGCGTTGTCGGAGCCGTTGCCCACCGAGAGCCGTTGCGCCAATGGAATACCCCGTCCCCGTCAAAAGCCGCAGTGGACAGGGTCGCCTTGGCGATGGACGTAATCACCTCCCAGGCGCTTCCGCTCACCACGGGAATTACCCGCAAAGGGATGATCGGCTCATCGAGACGGGCAGCCCTTTTCCATTTTCCCGCCTGCGTGGCATCTGCCAAGTTTGCGGGGCTCTTGGGGAGTTGTGAGACCTGTAGGGCTTCTACCCGCAGGCCCCCGATCCGTAGAATCACGTTCCCCATTGCACTTGCTGGAATAGCACTTCCGGCTGAGCCCAGTTTAATTATCTGTTCAGTGCCGTCGGGGAATCCTAGGATCGCCTCGGCGGTCGCCACTCCAGTTGACGAAAACTTGATCCACATACCGAAGTAGAAGCGCCCGTACTGATACATGTCTACGACGGGCGATTGCACCGATGGATTCGTAGTGAGGGCGGGATCAGTTCCGTTCGAGAACGCAATCGTCCCAACGTCAGAGAAATCAACGCGCATAGTGGTGTATACGGGTGCAGCTGACCCGCGTACCCATGACAGCGAAATATCCAAGCTGCGACTACCGGTAGTTACACCCGTATTGTCCACCCATGCTTCGAAGAAGAAGCCTTCGGAGTGGTGACGGTTTACGGACCGCTTTTGCGGCGCATACTCCGCCCTCGTCGTGCCGTTCGCTGCCCCTTGGACCGAACATTCCCAGGGCGCGTTCGTCTTAGGCCACGCAGACCAGTCGCCAGAAAGTGACTTCAGGAATCCAATATTGGCAGCCGCCCCGCCGTGCATGCTCGCGTAGAGCAGTGCCTCTTTCCGCGGCGGCGGACACGTGTGAATCCCCGCGCGCCGCAAAAGGTGGTCCACACACCACGTCGGCGAGGCCACCCAATTGGTGTCACTCCCAAACGGTGTATCCGGATCTATGCCCCCGGACGGGCGCGGCAGCGAGGCCGGCTGACGTAGCCGCTCGGCACCGTCCAGCGCTGTGATGCTCACGGTGTCCGTACCGGACTGCGCCGAGCGGGCCCGCACACTGCCGCGGAAGGTGGGCACGACCTGGTCGCCGAGCCCCCACCCGTGCACGACTGATTGACCCGGGCGCACCACATCCCCCGTCGCGCGGGGTGCCCACGGGCCGTACAGGGCAGGTGCGGGGCGTCCGTTGATCCCCCCGAGCGAGAGGGAGAGTTGGGCACTGGACGAGCCGCTGTATGCACGCATCGCCGTGGGCAAATCGGTGCTGTAGCTCTGCTCCAGCGTCCACGACTGCACCTGTGCGGCCATCTCCGCACCGCCGAGCCGCACTGTTTGAGCAAGCTGGCGCTCTCCGGACTGGAGAGCCGACAGCAGCGCCGAGCTAGCCGGACGCATTCGTCACCTCCACCAGCGTCAGAGCCACGTCCCGGTAGGTGCCGTTACCGGGCATTGCTGCGTGGCTGTAGTCCGTAATGCTCATGGCGGGGCATCCCTCGCCGAGCGGGGGAACAGCACTGTCTGACGGTTGGTACAGACTGAGCACGGACGCCCCGATGACGTGGGTACCAGGGGCGGCGAGCCCCACCATGGGCGTCACGTAGGCCGTTTCGGCGGGGACTCCACCAGCTAGGGGCCCCTTGGCGGCGTCCCCCGATGTCACCCATCGGCGGTCATCCGTGGCTGAGTGCCACAGCAGACGCAAGGTTGCCCCTGCTACGCCGGCGAAGCTGGGGACCCACCACCAGACCGTCATCCCTGGCGTCACGGGAAAGCCCGGCCACGCGGGGTGAACCCACGACAACTCGGCGTCGGTTTTTGTGTTCACCACGGAGGCGGGACCACCAGGAGCAAGGAGAGTGCCCGAGGACACCGACCATTGCCGTGCCGGTCCCTGCCCGAGGGACTGCGTGCCCCCGAGCAAATTCCGCGTGAGCGGGTCGAGCACGGCGATAGGCCCGGGGCCATCGACGCGACGTGCTAGCCGGTCGATACGTGATGCATCGTCAGGATCCATGCCCGACCACGTAAGCGACATGCGACGCGGGACAGTGGGCGGCGACCAGGTGGTGACAGCCCCGCTCAAAGCCCGGAACTCGGTTGCGCCGATATCAGGGGACCGGTCGAACTTGGACGCACCGTCCTGCATCTCGTAGAGCCCTCCGGGGTGCCCTATCCACATCCCCAAGCCTTCACCTCCTGTCGAGTTGGCGCCGCCCGAGGGCGGACACGCGCGCCAGTTCTTCGTGACCGACCCGCAACACGATGTCGCGCTGTGTGAGCTTCTGCGTCTCCGTAAGGAAGTCCCAGAAGTCGTCATACCGAGAGAGGTCGTACCGGGGTTGGTAGTGCGGGACAGCAACAACCTTGTGTTGAATACGCTTCGGCAAGTCCACGATGCTGCGCAGCCGGCGATCAAGTGCGGGTTGCCCATCATCGATACCCTCGATGATGCCCGGTGGAATCCAACGGCCGATCATGTCGCGCATGAGACCGGATGGGCTGTTGATATCTAGGGCGTCGGCAATAGGCCCAGGAATGGCCGACTTGGCCCAACCGATCAACTTGTCTTTGAGCCAGCCTCCCATCCCCTTGATACCTTCCCAGATCCCTCGGGCAAGGTCGGCACCCTTGTCAACCAGCAGGTTCTTGAAATCCCCCAAGTTCTTCTTGATGCGCCCGGGGAATCCGCGTATCCAGTCTGTGAAGTCGCCTAGCTTCTTCTTTCCTTCGCGACCGAACTCGCCAACCCCGCGCACAGCGTCGACAAAAGCAGTACCGAGCTTTCCGGCGAAACCGATAATGTTGCCGATCCAGTCGATGGCAGTACCTATAGCCGAAAAAAGCGCGGAGAAGACCGGTCCGGCGAGTCTGATGATCACCGGTATCGCAGCGCCGAGAATTTCAGCGGCGAGGCGTGCGAGCCACGACACCACCGTGGTCGTTACCGCGATAAGCGGGCGTGCCTTCTCGACCACTCCGCGTAGCTTCTCGCCGACTATCTGGACCGCAGGGGCTACGCGCTGCGTTATGAACGCCGACAGGGCAGCGAAGATCGGTTGCAGATTCTCAAAAATCGACGCATAGACGCGCGTAACTGCGGGCCAAATTACTTCCAGCAGAATACGGCCGAGCGACGACAGGATAGGGACGACCGCACCGACGACGCTCGTAGAGAGCGTCATGAACGCGGGGACGAGCTGATTAAACAGAACGCCCCCGAGTCCTCTCAGGGCCGGAAGAACGGTCGTTTGAGCGACCGTTGCGAGCCCGTGCAAACCGGGTAGGAAGTTGTCCCGCAGGGTGGTCCCCGCGGTAACGACTGACTGACCGAACGCTGCAATAGAGGAACCGCCGGCCGATCCGGAAAAGACCCCGAAAAAACCGGAGACGAGTTCCTTTCCCTGACTGAGCGCCGGCCCGAACGTGGTCCCCAGGAAGCCACCGAAAGAGGTCAGTGCGGGAATCACGTTGTCACCCATGAAGTTGGTCAGGCCGACTTCAAAAGTCCGTTTGAACTGTTCAATCCGAGCGCCCGCATTGTTGTGCAATGCGTCGCCCATCTTGTCAGCTGCCCCCGCAGTGTCCCCGAGCGCCTTTACAGCGGTCTTCGGGTCAAGCGCATAGAGGGCTCGGCCAAGGTCTTCACTTTTCGTGCCAAAAAGTCCGACGCTTGCGGCGCTGCGTTCGGCGGGGTCCTTAATTCCCTTGAGCCCGTCGAGAACCTGTTGCAGCCCCTTGCGGGCACCAGGGCCACCCGCCGCAATCTTGCGGGTCATCTCCTCGGCGTTGAGCCCGATAGCCTTATAGGCTTCGGCACTCGACTTGCTGCCGTCCGTCGCCCTGATCTGAAATTCTTTCAGAGCGTCAGCGACCGTATCGGTATCACGGGCACCCGCTTGGAGACCCTGGGACATGAGCCCCATGGCATCCGCTGCGGATAGGCCGAGATCCCGGAACTTGGTCGAGTACTCATTGAATGTGTCCGCCATGTCATCAGCGCGCGGACCCATCCGTTGCATTCCGGCGGTCAGAATATCGAGCGCTTCTGTACCGTCTTTGGCAAGACCGTTCTTGAGCATCTGACCGACCGCATTACTGGTCTGGCCTAGGTCTAGCTCAAAGGTCTTTGAAAGGTTGGTGACCTTCCCGGTAATGGATTCAATCTGCGCATTAGTGGCGTCCGGGGGCAGAATTCCGGACCGCATCACACCCGTGATGGACTCGGCCGCTTCTTCGACCGAGTCCGTAACCCCGTGGGCGTAGAGCTGCCCCGCGGCCTTTCCGTAACGGGCTGCCTCGTCGGGCGTGCTGCCCAATTGGGCTTGGATCTTGCCGTTAATAGGGCCCTGGTCGAGCGCGTCCATGAACCCCTTGGTCAGTACCGCCGCAGCAGCGAGACCGATAGCGGCTAGACCGCCCTTGAGAACGCCCCCCATCTTGCCTTTGAAGCCCTCGCCGGCTGCCGACCCGCCCTCTTGTCCGGCGCTCTCCGCGGGCCCGGTGACGTGCCTCCGGAGTTCTCCTGCAAAGCCCTGCACTTCGGGGACGATGGACACATAGCCCATTCCCACTTCAACAGCCATACCGGATCACCCCCCGTTCTCCGGCTGGAACCGCACGAGATAGCTTGCGACCTCGCGCACGTCGCGATTCGTCCCGCCGATCCGGTCCGTGTGAACACCAGGGCGGGGAATAGGCTGCGGGCGCCGGCTCGGGTTTTTCGAGCCCGCGTTAGCGCGCTGCCAATTGGCCTCGCTCAAGCGGTCGTGCACTGCTGCGAGTAGCTGCGTCTCTAGCGTCCACACAGAATCGTCCCCGGATATCGTCCGGGCCAACGCCGAGTCGGACGGGAGATTAGCCACCAGGGCCCCCAACCGACGCCAGGTGAGCCCCGATCCCGGGCGGAAAAGGTCGCGCAGGTCAGTACCGTAATACCGCTGCAAATCCGCTTCTATGGCCTCGCCGTACTCACTCAGGAGTCGGCAGAGGCCGAGGATTCCCCCAGGGGCGTACCCTCGTGCTTCTGCCACTGCCGGAAAAGTTCACCGAGGGCTTCAAGCGGCGCGGGTGTCTCGTCAAACTGCCTCCACTGGTCACCGAGACCCGCCTTAAGCAGCGTCTCAATATCGGTGGCGGAAGGGTTATCGACGTTGACGGCACCCAGGATCTTCTTGTCCAGTTCGCCGGCGGCGGGCATGGTGAACACCAGCCCCGACAGGGTGAAACGAAAAGGCTCCTTACGGGCCTCCTTGACCCACACGTCAAGGTCAAAAGGGTTGCTCATGTGCTGTACCTCTTAGCAATGTAGACGGAACGTTTCAGCGGATGATTACGGCGCGGGTGTCGAGCCCCACGCGGGGTCATCGCTGTACTTGATTGCGACCGTCCCGTCTGCGCCCGGATAGGCGGTAATGGTCAGCTCGTACGAAAGGGCCTCATCGCCCTTGTAGGTAATGTCTCCGGTCTCGGTGACCTCGCCGTCTGGAATGGCGATCCGGATGTGACTATTGCCGTCGATCACATCGAAGCCGAACGACCGACGGTCCGGGCCCGGGGCCTTGATCGCAAGCACGCTCTTGCCGGAAGTCGTGATCACCTTTGAGCCCTTGTGGTACAGCTCAAGAACCGTCTTGCTGGTCTCGATTGCGGTAAAGGAGAAAGACATTTCGCTGGACGAAATGACCTTTCGCACGGTGGCACCGCCCTGCCACCCCTTGATTTCGGTGGAGTCCGCCGAGTTGGACTCCGTGATCCCGTCGTCCGAGATCCAGCCAACATCGGTGAATGCGGCATCCCAAGGGGTCGTTGCATCCGTCGGCAACTTGGACTTCGGGGCAGCCACATAGGCAGCGCCCGTAACTGCTACGCGTACAGCGTTGGCGTTTAGAGGCATAGGTTTCCCTTTGTTGAATGAGCTTGGCGAGGGGCGGTAAAATCGCCACATGGATGCAGGTCTAGCCGCGGTATGCGGCGCATTGGCGGGTTCCCTCGGCACTATCGGCGCTTCGTTTGCGGCTGGTTGGTGGCAGCGGGAGAGTGCACAGATGGCGGTACGAGCTGACCACAAGAAGGAGCAGCGGCAGCCTCGCTACGATGCCTACAAGGCGTTCTCTTCAGCCTGTGCAGAGCTAGCAGAGATCTCACGTTCACACGGAACAGAGGATGAGGCATTCCAAATCGCTCGCACGTTGGAAAACGAGGTTAAAGCCCAATGGGTAGAGATTTCGCTACTCGGACCCGCATACGTTCTAGAACCGGCTAATGCTCTTAGGGCCAGCAGCCTGAGCATTACATCCACCATGTACAGGGCTTCGCGCGCCGGAAGTACCGAAGACGGTGACTCTCCGGAATCGCGACAGAGAATCACCGATGAGGTATATGAAAGTTTCGCACAACTCGATTCGGCGGCAGATGCGGTATACCGTGATCTAGAAATCTTTGCTTCCGCTGCACAGCAATCTATAGAAGATGACGGCAGCAGGAATAAAGATCGACCCCGTTAAAGCACCCGTCCGCGCATGTGGATTTCCACGGCGAACGCGTACCGTGGGGCACTGGTCTGGTCGTCGGGCAGCCACATCGGGCCCCCGACTTCCGACACCCCGTAGACCGTCACCCCGTCGCGCACCCCGGAGATGTCACCGAGCAGTGCGCGGGAGAGCGCCGAGAGATCCTGAGCGGCGGATTCGCTCTCAGCCCAGCAATGAACGTCGAGCCGAGGGCGGTCAGAAACGGGTGTCTGCCTGGTGCCCCCGATGCGCTGCACCCGGACGAATACCGGGGGCCGCGGGGAAGGGATGCGGGAGACGACGGGAACGGGCTCGCCGTGCGCCTTGAGAGCGCCCCGCAGATAGCCCGTGACGACCGCCACCGCATCCGGCATGACGACCACCGGTCTAGTCACTACCGGCCCCGTCCATGCCTCGCAGCAGCGCGCTACGGGTGCCCTCGGCGTCGTTGTGCTTCTGGTAATTCCCGATCACCGCAGCACGCCAACGGCGGGGCCCCAAAGCGGAGTCGGTCCGGAATTCCCCGCCGGTCGCCGACTCGGCCGAGGACGCGATACGCCCCGCGATGCGCTCGACTTCCCGCCCCGCTTCCGGGGTGCGCATCAGCGAGCGAATGCCGTTCATGTTCGGCCGGAAACGCATCAGCCGGCCACCTCCTTAAGCCGTGCCTCTACGTGGTGCAGTCGCCCCCCGACGACCCACCGCGCAACGTCCCCGTCGGTCTCCAGCAGTCGGCCCATGGCAACCACGCGGTCCCCGGGGTTCAGGTCGATATAGACCCCTCGGCGCGTGGTCAGCCGTAGGCCCGTGGTCACCGCGGGGCGGTCCCCGTCGTCCTCGGTGGACGTGTCGGGCTGGACAGACACCCGCCGGACGGTGGTCCTGGTCGCGCTCGACCAGTCGCGTTCGGATGTGGTGTTGCCGTACCGGTCCACCACGAACGGGGCCCGCAGGATCACGACCGTCTGTGTGTAGTGGAGCGTGGTCACCAGGGCCGCCCCTTGCCGAGCTGGACCACGGCAGCGCGCGGCCGGTACCGGGCGAGGGCGTCCCGCTCGATGGGGGCGAGGCTCGCGCCGATGGTCTCGGCCGCGTAGGTCACGGACACGCTGCCCACGGACTCTTGCCGGAGATCGTTCGGATTGGTCAGCACCCGTCCCGCGAGGGTGAGCACGATTGCCCGCACGGGGGCGGGAACGTCTGCGTACCCGTGGGAGTAGGTGACCACCACCGAGCCGAACGAGCCGGCGAACCACAGTTCATCGCGCCACAACCGGTATTCATCCGGCCGCAGCTCCCGCCCGCCCGCCCGGACCAACTCGACCGCGACGACCGGCCGTTGGGGCAGCGTGACCACCTGGTCCCGCGGGGCAAGTGCAACCGTCGTCGTGCCCCGGGTGAAGCGCTGCCGTGCCTCGGCGCGAACGATCGCAGACGCGGTGTCGAGCACCAGGGCGGCCCCCTCGGGCAGCTCGGCCGGCTCGCGCTGCAACCACGCGGCCAGCTCGTCGAGCGTGGCCAGTGCGGGGAGTGCCATAACGCGTTACCCCCCTTCGCTATTTCGCTGTCTGAGCGCCGCACGCCAGACACCGCGCCACGGTCCGCGGTGCCCCGGAGGAATCGAGTACCGGGAAGGACTCGACCCGTTCCGGGGCACCGCAGGAATCCGTGTGCGGAATCTTCGGGGCGGACGCTGCCCGCTTACGCGGCGGCATTCCGTCCCCTTCCGTTACTTGGCGAGAACGCCGTTAAGGCGGGCAGCACCACGGCCGCCGAAAACGGCGAGACCGGTGTAGAACTCAATGCGCGTGCGGTAACTCGGCTTGGACTCCAGCTCGCCGAGGTCCGTCACCTGAATACCGCCGTTGGTGAGACCGGTCACCGCGCGGTCGTCCTCGGCCTGGCCGAAGCGGACCGCATAAACGCTGGACGCGTCCGTTGCTGTGCCCTGAGTCTCCGTCTGCGGAAGAATGTCCGCGCCCGCGGCATTCTGGCCCGGGTCGAGCAGCGGCACCCCGTTATAGGTCGCGACGACCTTTCCGGTAAGCGCCTCACGGACCATCTCGTAACCGCCGATCCGGCGGGCAGCCGACTTGACTCGGGCGATTACGCCCGCGTTGGCGTAGAGCGCGCCGTTAGAGGCGTTCAGGCCCGGGACCTGCGCAATCAGCCGGTCCAGCAGGTCAAAGAACGCCTGCGGGTCGTCCTTGCCGTCACCCACAATCGGAGCGCCGTTCTCCCCGGCGGAAATTACCTGAGCGCCGACCAGCCGCTTGCGCAGACCGTCGAAACCCTTCGGCTCGGTGGCAACGTCACCGTTGAAAAACGCGTCCTGGAAACGGTACGCGGCGGCCTTGATCTTCATGCGGGTCTGGATGGCTCGCTGGTCATTCAGATTGCCGCGGGTGCGAACGATGAACTTGTCCACGTCGGCGTCACCGCCGAGAATGACCAGAGATTCCGACTTCTGGTTTACCGTGCCCGTGGACTCGGAATAGCCCTCGTTCACCGAACGGAACTGGACTCCGGGCAGCGTCGCTTCCTCGTTGTACGAGTAGGAATTGCCCTGAATGGTCAGCAGCGGCAGCCGGTCCAGAACGCTGGATTCCTGCACGAAAGTCTCGATGACGCCCCGCTGAAGGTCATCGGTCGAGAGCTTGGCAGCCTCGGCAAGAGTCAGTGCCATGTGTTGAATTCCCCCTGATTTTGGGCATGAAAAAGGGGACGGCACCTATTGAAGGTGCGTCCCCTGGAATGGGTGGCAGGAACGTTCCTGCGGGAAGGTTCCTTACGCGTCGTACGCGCGGCGCAGACGGTCAAGCGGGGTCGCCGGCTCGGGCTCGGCGGACTCACGCGGACCCGCGCCCACGTCGCCCCACGACCGCGCGGGGTCGGTCTCGGCGACCGCAAGGTAAGGCTTGTCCTTGACGAGCTGGTCCACGGCAGCAGCCACCGCGGCAGCGTCGATATCGCCCCCGGAGCCGGCGAGCGTGGACACGTCCAGCAGCGCGAGGGCATCCGCCGGATCACGGAGCTTGCCCGCAGCAGCCGCGCGCAGCTCGGCGCGGACGAGCTGTTCCGTGAACTCCTGCCGGATCTCCGCGCGCATCGCGTCAAGGTCGGTGCCCTTGGTCGCAGCGTTCGACCGGCGGAGCCGCGCGGCCTCCTGCTCTGCCTCGGTGGCGCGCTCCTCGGCAGCCGCTCGGGCGGTCTCGGCGGTCTTCACCGCGTCGGCCTGGTTGCCCTCGGCCCCCTTGCCCGGCTCGCCCTGGCGCTCACTGCCGGTGGCCGTACTGGGCTCGCCCTGGTCGCCCTCGGGCCCGTTGCCCGGGGTGTTCTGCGGGTCGTCAGCCATTGGTGTTCCCCCCTGAATCACACGATGTATCCGTGCTTCTTGAGCATCGCTACTTGATGTTCGCGGTTGTCTCTCGCGAGCTTGAAAATGGTTTCTGGCATTAGCCGCGCCTCGCGGGCCCGTGTGTACCTCTGACCCGGGACTTTCTCGAACGGGGCACCCATGGCCTTAGCCCCGATACCGCGTTTGGTGGTGCCCTCGGTCGTGACGCGCATCGGGCCACGACCGGTCACCGCGGTTGTCATTCCTCGGCGCGCGTTGATGATCTGCCCGAGGTCTGCGCCTGCCTCCAGTGCCTTGACCCCGGCGGCCCCGAGTCGTTTCCGTTGTTCGGCGGGGCTCATCTCGCGGAACAAGTCTTCGGGGGACTTGCTCACCTTCCACTCGGCGTCGGTCATCGGCTCCATGCCGCAGTCACAGCGGGGGTGCCGTTTGAAGCCCGTGGAATAGCTGTACTGCCGACCCGCCAGGATGATGCACCGAGCGCACGCGGGTAGCCGCACTACGCGGACGTAGCTGATACAGCGCGGGTGGGCTGCCATGCCGATGGTCGTAGCCGTACGGGACGCGTCGGCAATCTGCGTGCTCGCCATCATGGCCAGTTGGGTAAGACCTCGGGCCGCCGCGAGTTCGGCACTCTCGCCGGCTGCCAGTGCCCGAGCCGTGGTGATGGCGGGGAGTTGCAGCAGCGAGGCGAGGGGCCGACCGTCCGCAGCGATACCGACCAGGGCCGCGGGGTCGAGCACGCCGAGCGGGGCCGCACCGGCACCTTGGGCCGCCATGGACGCACCGACGAACAGTTGGGCCCCCTGCACCGCGGAGAGTTGTCCGGCAGTCACCGCGGCGAGGATTGCCCGCCCCGCCTCGCCCTGCATGGCGGACAGAATGCGGTCGGCCGGAACGTCCTTCCAAAGCCCCTGTATCGCCTCCACAACGGCCCTGGAAACGCTCTGGACTTGGGTGTATCGCTCGGCTGCCAACTCCGCCATGCGGGACACTAGGCGGTCCCCTTGGCGTCCTCGGGTTCGTCGGCCTGGTCGTCGTCCTCGCCCGGGTCGGGCTTCACCCCGAACAGCGAGGACATGTCCCCGCCGAGAATCGCGCCCGCCGCATCCGTGCGCATCTGCTTCCACCGCTCGATTTCGTCCGGCGTGACCCCGGGAATACGCTCCCACAGAGCCTCATCCGGCACGCCGATACTCTTCAACTTCACGAGCGCATCGGAGTATTGGGCATCGCTGCGGAACTGCGGGTCTCTCCAGACCACGGAGCCCAGGGCGAGGGATTCCGCGCGCCGAGCCTCGCCCTGGGCCAGTGCCTCTAGCCGCATGATTTCGCGGAGCGCACTCCCGAAGTGACGTTGTCTTTCGCTCACCTTGGCGACTAGACCCGCCTCGCTTGCGGCGACGCCATCGGGTGAGACGTTGACGAGAGTTCCCGCCAGATAGCTAGGCGGTGTGCGGGTCTGTGCTGCGATGTGCTCGACTGCCACCGCAATAACGCGTAGGTAGTTGTCGAGATCGGCGGCGGAAAATTCCGCGATGGACGCGCCCTGTTTCTCAAGCCACAGCAGACGGTCCGACCGGAACCGGTCAAGCGGTAGATCCTCCTCGCCGACCACTTCACCCGACTCGGGGTCCACGATTTCGCGGACGGGCCGGTCCATTCCGAGCACCGCACGAGCGGGCAGCGCCAAACCGTCCGATGCGGTCATGAGGTGAGCCCAAAGGGTGTTCACCGCATCCTGTAGCGGAAGGACCGTCGCTATCTCGCTGCGGGGCTTTCCGTGCAACCGTGAGCGGTTCGGCAGCTCGACCAGCGGCACCACGCCGAGGGGGTTAGGAAGGTGGCTCGACTCGCCCCGGGGAAGTCCCGCGGTGCGGCCGGTCCATTGCCCGCCCTCGCGGGTCGGACGCTGCCACCGGTAGACCATGCTCGGCGTGAACAGCGTTGCGAACTCGGTGTCGTAGTCCCGCCACGTCATGAGCCCCGCTTTCCGGAGCCGGCGACGACCAGGGACGTACTGAACTATGGCGTTGGACGCGTTTTGAAAGGTGATCTCAACTGCCATCGTTGTTCCAGACCAGGGCGTACGAGCGCCCCGTGATCAGTGCCTCCAGCAGCGCTAGTCCAATCTCTACATCGGCTTCCGAGCGCTTCCACGCCTTTCCGGCATCCTTGTCAATCGACCCGTCTTCCAGCCGGAAGCCGATCGGCATGAGCCGTTCAACGGTCGCGTCGGGCACCACGGCGCACCAGTTATCGGAGAACTCGTCAAAGAGCCCGCCCGTCTGTGTGCTGAATTCCGGCGACGCGAACAACAGCGGACGGTCACCCTCGTACGCCTCCGACCACTTCTTAGCCTGGTGCCTGCGGCGCTGTAGCTTCCCGTACAACCGTTCCGTCATCTGTAGCGGTGTCTCTGTCATAATCCCCCTCGGGCTAAGCGCTCGCCGCACGGGCACGCTTGAGCGGTCGGCGGACATATCCGTCCAGCGCCATAACCGTCGCAGCGATACCGTCAATGCGGGCGCTCGACTTCCCGCGGTCGGGTTTCACGGGGCGGAGATTATCGTTTCCGTCCCGGTACACCTCAACCACGCTTGCATTCCAACGGAGGATCGGGTTTCCGCCGTGGTGTAGGCGGCCCTCGCGCAGCAGCCTTTCAAGTTCCTTGCTGCCGGGGCTCATGCCTAGATACGTCTGCGCAATCGGCACCAGGTCTACGCCACGGGTTTTCGATTCAACGCGCTGGACGAGCTGACCTGCAAACATTCGGTCGTAGGAAATCCGCTGCACGTCCAGCCGGCGGCAGTCCGCAATGATCTGTTTCTCAATCGCCCCGTAGTCGATGGCGTCGCCCTCGGTGAGGGTCAACAGCCCGTCGTCCGCCCATTGCCTGAGTGGTACCTGTAGCTGTTGTTCCAGCTCGTCTATTCGCTCCTCGGGCAGCCAGAAGCGGGAGATCAATTCCAGCTCGACGCCTGGTTTGCGCGATTCAACAGCGAGGACCCACGCGGAAAGGTCGGACACCGCGGACAGGTCCACCCCGCCCCATGCACGCCGATAGCGGAACCGCTTCTCGTCCACGGCCCCCGCGTTCTCGTCCCACAACGTCAGCGGCAGCCATCGCGAGGCCGAGCGCATACGGCGGTTCAGGGACAGTCGGCAGAACGTTGGGAAATAGGAAGGGGTGGACTTGGCCTTAGCAGCCTCGCGGCGCATGTAGGCGAGCGAGGGCGAGACACCCAGCCCCGGGTTGGCTTTACGCCAAGTCTCTTCCGTATAGGGGTCGTCGCCTTCCTCGGCGGCCCAAATGACCCCATAGTGCCCGGGGTCGGAAATCACGTCGTCCGCACAGCGGCGCGTATACGTGTGCTTCTCGTCGTAAATGCTGCCCTCGGTGCCTTCATCAGCAGTCGTGATGTAGACGACCAAAGGCTGATCGCGGGCACCCGTGCCAGTCTCGATAGCGTCGATAAGGTCACGGCGCTTGTGCACGTGAACCTCATCGACAATCGCCCCGGACACGTTCAGCCCGTGGGCGGTCTCGGCGATTTTGGAGAGGGCCCGGAAAACTCCGCCGGTCCTCGGTACGCGGATGAGCCCGCGGAGCACTTCAACGCGACCACGGATAGCGCGACTTGTCAGCGCCATGCGCTTAGCGTCGTCAAAGACTCGCTCTGCCTGCGGCAGCGAGCCGGCAGCCGCGTACACCTCCGCGCCTATCTCGCGGTCGGCGAGTAGCAGCACCAAGCCAATACCCGACGACAGCGTTGATTTCCCCGCCTTACGGGGAACCTCGATCCACACCGTTCGGGCCACGCGGACGGGCCGCCCCAACTCGGGGTCGAGCCACAGCCAACCGAAAATCGGCGCAATGATCCAGACCTTTTGCCACGGGGCCAACTTGAGCGGAGTCCCGCCCCAACGACCCTTGGTGTGTTTCATGGTCTCGATTGCCGATATCGCTCGGCGGGCGGCGGGCACATCGAAATATGCGCCCTCGCGCTGCGGGGCCTGATGAGCAAGGACGAGCGGACGGGACTTCACCGCATCGGCTATCTCGTCCTCGGTGAGACCGAGTTCTAGCAGTGCCTCATATGGGACCGGCAGCCCGTCAGTCAAAGATCCCGTCGTCATCTGCGCCCCCGCTTTCCGGCGGGGTAATCCGCGTGGCTGCCGCGGGACTAAGCCCGAGTTCGCCGACCAGCGACCGGAAGTGATTCCGGTACTGACCAGCAATCGTCACCCACGGGGACTTCACGTTCCCGCGCTCCGTTTCGACCACTAGGCCGGTACGGCTCAACTCGCGTTCGGCCTGCCAGAGTCGGGCGACCGTCACGCAATACTCAATAGCTGTTTCTCGCTGCGGGTCAGTGAGACCAGCGGAGTGCACCAGGGCGGGAATCGTCCTCGCCCACACGTCCGCCGCTTTCACCCGAACGTCGTCCGACGCGTCCCCCGGAAGTAGCTCGGCCCAATCGGGCTCGACGGGGGACAGCGGGGAAAACCGAGCACCCTCGGAATTGCGGTCGGGGCGGTAAGTGCCCTCGCGGACCGCTTGAATGTGGGGCTTGGGTTTCTGCCCGGGAATTGCCACGCTAAGTCACCTCCACCGAAAGGGCTCAATGAGCCATGCGAGTTTTTTGCCTCCCTGCCGCTCAATCTCGGGAGGAGAGGGGAGTACCCCCCTGGTCAGAACGGTGGGCGTTCGTTCGCCTCGCGCCGTGACCGCGCTTCCGCGGCAAAACCGCCCGGTTGATTGCGCGCGGTCTCACAGTTGTGGCACGCGACGCACAGCGGACGCAGATGCTTCGCCGCGTCAGGGTTCGGCTCGCCTCGTGCGATCAACTCGCGTCGGGACAGCGGGAAATGGTCGGCCACGTTCGCCGGCTGCCCGCAGAGCACACACCACGGGTTCGCGTACAGGTACGCGCGCCGGATGCGCTGCCACCACGTTGTGTAGACGGCTCCACCACGCGACGCACGGTCCGCGTTCGCTTCCCTGGTGTGCTTCGGGCAGCGACCACCACGGGGGGTCAGCTCGGGGCACCCGGGAACAGAGCACGGAGGGCGGGGCTTACGGGGCACCGAGGGCACCTCCTTTTACGGCATGGGGGCATAGCTTCAGAGAGACGCGAATGTGCGCTTTTTTGCGTGATAGGCAAGCGGGGTTCACATGTGGTCCGCTAGGTACATGGCATCTGACGAGACCGCTTCACCTGTGTTCGAACTCCGTTGCGGCGGAGTGCATTTGACTGTCCAGCGCGTACCCGGATGGCTGGTGGCAGCTCTCGGCACGGCTACTGGAAGCGGGCTCGTAGCGTGGCTCACGGCACGGTGAGCGGCACCATTCGGAAGGGGCGAGGGTTAGGCGGGTCGCTTCCCACGCGGTTGGGTAGTTCTCGGGTCATGAGCCCTAAGCCCGAAAAACCCGCCCGGAACCTGACCCACATCGGTTACACCCCGTGGCACACGATCCGCCTTGAGGGGCACAGCGAGGACGGAAAGCCGTCCAGCCTGTACCTGACGGAAGATGACGCGCGGGACCTGGTGCAAGGGCTGACACAAGTACTCGCCCGTTGGCGGGGGAGTGATGAGGGCCCCCAAGGATGGGAAGCGTTCTCACGCTGACCGCCTCAACTCCGCACGGGTCTTGAGCCCATGGCATCCGTGGCACAGCACTTGAACGTTGCTGTCCACGTCCTCACCACCGAGGGCGAGGGGCCGCACGTGGTCCACGTCCACCCCGTCCGCGGGGAAGTCGCCCAAGCACCAGTCGCACCAAGCCTTGCCCCGTTCCTGCACTCGCCGGCGGAGCCGAGCCGCAGCGTCCCGGCGGTTCGCCCGTCGTCGTCCCCGTGCCCGCCGCGAGCGGACGTTCGGACGACCCTCGTACGCCCCGTGGTGAGCGTTGCAGCGCCCGCGGTGCGTGGCGGGCTCGGTGCAGTCGATACAGCGCATGTGCGGCCCCCTGTGGTCGTGTTGGATGGGTGGGCGACCGGATGGGCAACATGCCGGTCCCCATGGGCAGCGTGTTGTTGGGCATCTGGTCGCTCGTCGTCGTGCCCGCCCCCGGACTTGAACCGGGGAACTCTGCGGATTGCGTACGGATCTCCCCGAGGGGGCCGGTACCGCGCACCTCTGCCGTTGGGTCAGCGGGCTTGGTCGTCGTCCTGGCGCTCGTGGACGAGTCGGGGACGACGTGGGGACCGCACGAACTTGCAACCCTGTTCAGCGCCCGCGAGGGGCGGTTACTGGTGGGCGGTGCGGTCCCCGCGCGTTGCCTCATGACCCCTGCGGCCACCCTCGCGGGTGCGTGGTGCGCGGGCAACGCTGGTGAGAGAGCGCCGGTACTCGGACCGCCGGTTTCCCCCTCGGGGTGGGTGCGCGGTATTCCTGCGCTCTCTCTTGCCCCAGTAGTAGGGACCGAAGGTTTCCCGCGCCCTGCCCGCATCGTGCGGTAGGCGGTCGGGCTCTCGGTCTCTCCCTGGTGCCCCACTAGTAGGGACCGAAGGTTTCCCGAGGGGCCGAGGGGCCGAGGGGTGTTGGGGTGCCGACGGAGACCCCGTTTTCTCTTCTCTCTTGGTTTTTCTTGGCTACCTCAAAAAGTGTCGAAGTTCGACACCCTCAACACCTTTCTGCCTCGCTGTTGGGCCGCTCGGCCCGGGGGGCAGTCGGCGAGGGCCCGCACGCCCGAGGGCGGACAGCAGAAAGCCCCGGCGAGTCCACGGGGACCTACCGGGGCACTGCGCGGCTAGGTGTACTGCACCGCATACAACCTGGGTGAACTAGCCGCGTGCGGCAGCGTACCGCCGAGGGGTAGCACGACGTGAAACAGCCCCGGCGGTCGCGGGGACCAGTCCGGGTTTGTTTGAGGGCTGCACAGGGGTGCTACGCGGCCACCAGTTCGCGGGCGGGCTCGGCGGCCGTCGCGGGCTCGACCAAGCGCACACTCGCGCCTGGGGTGGGCTCGTCCCCACGTGCCGCCGACTCAAGGGCGGACGCGACACCCGCGAGGGCTTCCGTGGCGGGGTCCAGCTCACCGGACATAGTGAACGTGACGCGCCTCACGTCGAGCTTCCGCCAACCGCCACGCACACCGCGCCGCACGTCCAGCCGCACGCCCGCTTCAACCAGCATGGCTCGCCGGCCCGCGGTGTCCTTCTCGGCCCACTCGTCCGCGAACGTGCGGCCGGTCGGGGTGACGACCCTTCGCGGCTCGACCTTTTCGGCTGCCTCCAGCGTGGCTATGCGGTTGTCGAGCGCGTCCGCCCGTTCCTGCCACGCCCGCGCGGCGTGCTTGGACTTCTGGCGCCCTTCCTGCCGCTGGTGCTCCTCGAACTCCGCCACGGTCGCGCGCAACTCGGGCTCGGGGTCGTACCCCGGAGTCTCGACCACGTGAGTCGTCTGGATCGTGCCGACCACGCGCAGGAATTCGGCTTCAACGTGCTCGTCCACCCATGACGCCCGGATGCTCGCGGGCAGCGCGCACAATTCGCCCCGCGTGTAGCTGTTGCACTTGTAGAACGAGTTCACGGACGCGCTGTTCTTGGTGGGCTTGGACAGGTACATCCGGCCTCCGCAAGAGTCGCAGTGGATCACGCGCAACAGCAGTGAGTCCGTGTCCTTGCGTTCCGGGTTGTCGATGCTGCGGGAGTCGAGCAACGCGCCGATGCGGTCGAACTCCTCGCGCGTCATAATCGGCGTCTCGGTGCTCATGATCGGGTCGCCCGCGGCGTCGCGTACGGGGTGGCCCTTGTGCATCTTCCAACCGAGCAACGTCGGGTTGCGGAGCATCCGGGAGATAACAGTGGGTTTCCACTTGAACACGTCACACACGACGTACGACCCCTTGACCCCGCCGGTTTTTCCGCCCTTCTGTCGCTCCATCTTCACGGCCCAGTGATCACGCGGGCTCGGGATGCCGTCAGCGTTGAGCCCGACTGCGATAGCCGAAACGGTCGCCCCCTCCAACAGCTCACGGACGATCCGTTCAATGATCACAACGGCGTCCGGGTCGGGGACGAGGGTGCAGCCGATACCGCCGTGTTCCTTGGGCATCGGGGCGGGCATATAGCCGTACGTCGGACGACCGCCACCCCACCGCAGCGGCATTTTCCGGATGGCAGCCATGGCGCCGGTAACGCGGTCCGTGATGCTCTGCGCCTCCACCTGTGCCGCAAAGGCAAGCATCATCATCATGAGTTCCGACGTGGGGTCCATCGGATTGCGGAAGTCGAAAACGAGCTTGCCCCCGCCGATGCCCTCGGCAAAGACCAACATCTTTCGGTACTGCTTCGCCCACTTCGCAAGGTCGTGCATGTCGCTCATAGACCGGATGGCACGGTCAAAGCGCCACCAGACAAGCACGTCGTATTGCTCGGGGCGCGCGAGCCACTGTCCGAGGGCGGGACGGTCGAACGGGGCAATCTTGCTCGCCGACACGTCAAGGTCTACGGCCTCGCGGAGCGTGTCACCGGACCCAAAGTCGATGTTGAGTTCTGCCGCAACTTTGTCGTCGGCCTCGCGCTGCCGCTCCGGGCTGGTGGTCTCGTCGGTGAGCACGGACAGGCGCACGCACCGCACACCCCGAAGGGTCTCGGTGTAGACCGTGCCCGCGAGGGGATTTTGGGGTATGGGCATGCCCCCCGTAGGGACCGAGGGGTTCCCCGTGCTGCTGTGCTCCCTGACCAGGACCGACGCGACCATGACCGCACTCCAGAACCGCTAGACCGGAGTGTTGGGAGACCCCGAGGGGCATGAGTTCTGCGTGCTCGCCGTCGAGTGATGGAGGACGGCGACGGGTCAGGGTGACGCCCAGGCCCCTCGTCCGGGTGAATTGTTCGCCTGTGTTCGGTCATTCCCGGGCCCTGTCGCGAGGATCGAGAGTTACAGCCGGTGGCAGCAGCCGGTTCGAGTGACCTCGCGAGGAGACAGCAGTGAGCACGGGATACAGCATTGTCGTGGAAGTTCTGTCCGGCCAATTCGACTGTGTGGCGCGGGACTTGACACCGCACACCACGATGGAGGACGTGGACCTGGACTCGCTCGCACAGGTCGAGTTCGCCGTCGCCCTGGAGAACCGGACCGGCCTGAGGTTCAGCGACGACCAGGTCACCCTGGACACGACGCTGAGCCAGATCGCCGCCGTCATCGACGCCTCCCGCGAGGCCAACGCCTCATGCGAAGCGTGAAGTGCCCCGGCCCCGTCGGCGGCACCGTCCTGACGCCCGTCGAGGAACTTCTCTGCGGGAACGGCGCGCTCCCCGAGCCCCCCATCGGAATGGCCCTGCTGTTCGAGGGAAGGCCGCCGCGTCTCGATGAGCTGCGCGACCGGGTGGCCGACCGCTGGGGCGGCACCCCCCTGCTGTCCCGGACGCTGCTGCGGCCACCGCCTCCCACCTGGACGCGCCGTCACCGCTGGTCACCGGCCGCCGCGTTCGACGTCCGCGCCCAGGTCGTCGAGACACGCGTCGAGGTCCCGCACGCGGACGCGGACGGCACGGCGTTCACCGACCTGCTCGGCCGCCTGGTCGCCGAGCCGGTGCCCCACGGATTGCCGCCCTGGCGCCTGCACCTGGTCCACGCGGGGCGCGAGCACGCCCCCCGGGAGGCGTTCGCGCTCGTCCTGACCACCCACCACTCCCTCATGGACGGCCGCTCCTTGGAGCGCCTGCTGAGCGGACTCCTGGACGGCGCCACCGGCCGCGACGGCGCGTACGCCGGCGCGCGGTCCGTCCGTACGCCCCAGGCCGCCGGGCCCGTCCGCGAGGCGCCCGCCCGGTGGGCCAAGCGCACCGGCCGCGTCCTGGACAGCGTGCGACCCGGGCGCGCCCTGCCGCTCGACGCCGGTCCGCCCCGCGCGCAACGGGACCTCGCCTGGGTGGATCTCGACGCGGACGCCGTTCGAGCGGCCCGCCGCGCCCTGCCGGGGCTCGGGGCGACCCTCAACGAGGTGCTGCTGGCCTGCTCCGCGGGCGCCCTGCGCGCCGTCCACGGTGCGCCGGACACCTGGCCCGGACCGTCCCGCCCGCTCTTCGGCATCTTCTCCGTGGACCTGCGCACCCCGGAGCGGAGCGAGGAACTGGGCAACATCGTCTCGGTGGTGCGGCTCCCGCTGCCCGTGGCGGCCGACGGCCCACGGGAGCGGCTGAGAGCCTGCCGCGCCACGCTCTCCGGTTCGGGACCGGTGTACGGCGCGAGTACCGCCACCCGCTTGATCGGCGCCGCCTCCGCGCTCGGCCCCTGGGCGCTGCGCCTGCTCGTCATGGAGTCCAGGAGACCCCGTTACGCCCCCGTGACCTGCATCGCCATCAAGTGGCCGCGCGGCGCCCGGTCCCTGGACGGCGCGCCGCTGACGAGGGTGATCCCGCTGCCGCAGGTGCCGATCCCGGGGACGGTCACCCTCGCGCTCGTGGACCTCGCGCGCACCTTCACCCTCTGCGTGGTGGGCCACACCCCCGCCGGTCACGCGCAGAACCTCGCCGACGCGTTCGGGCGCGAGCTGACGGCCCTCGGGAACCATGATCCCCAACTCACCCTCGCGGCACGGTGATCGCCCGCCCTTCGTAACCCGCCGCCCCGTAACTCGTTCCCTTCTGTGACCGTGAGCACCGGCACCGGGCGCCCGCGTCGGCCTTCCCGGCGCCGGTCTCAAGCGTCGGCCGCCCGTCGGCCCGGCGGCGCGGAACCGTAACGCCCGCGCGCTCGCCGTCACGAGGACGACGTGCCGACACGCGTACGGAGTGCCGGGCATGGCCACCGCGACGCGGGCGACGCCGCACCGGCACACCGGACGGCACGAGGACAAGGGAAAGGCACCGTGGACACAGAACGGCTAGACCTCTGGGACGAGTTGCGCACCCTGTGCGCGAGCATCATGTCCGTGCCGGCGCAGGACGTCGTACCGCAAGCCCTGCTCGTGGCCGACCTCGGAGCCGACAGTCTGGACATCACCGAACTCCAGGCCGCCTCGGAGGAACACTTCGGCGTGTCCTTCAAGGGCACCGACCCCGCCGCCGTCAGCACCGTCGGTGACGTGGCCGACCTCATCGCGCGGCTGCGCACCGTCGCCGCCCCG
The DNA here is from genome assembly GCF_040629635.1 of Streptomyces sp. NPDC005898. Lineage (NCBI taxonomy): Bacteria > Bacillati > Actinomycetota > Actinomycetes > Kitasatosporales > Streptomycetaceae > Streptomyces > Streptomyces sp. NPDC005898. The sequence continues at coordinate 26,374 of NZ_JBEXWC010000015.1, forward strand.
GGCGTGGTCACTGCATGACTCCCAAGGACACTGTCGCGATCACCGGCCTCGGGGTCCGCTGCGGAGCAGGGGCGACCGTCGGCGAACTGTGGGAGAACCTCCTCAACTCCCGTTCCGCGGCCACGATGCACGCCTTCGACGACGAGGGCACCGTCGTGCGCCCCGCGTGCCCCATGCCCGCGTTCACGCCCGAGGGCTACCTGAGCGTGAAAGAGGTGCGGCGGACGGACCGATCCGTGCAGTTGGCGGTGTGCGCCGCCACGGACGCGGTCGCCGACGCCGGGGGGCTGCGCCCGCCGGCGGGCCGCAGGGCCGTCGTCACCGGCACCGCCTACGGCGGAATGATCAGCCAGGAGCGGGGCGTCGGGCAGCCCGACGTGCTGTACACACCCCGGCACATGCACAACGCCGGCGCGTACTGGCTCAGCGACAAGCTCGGCGTCACCGGCCCCACCCTGACCCTCTCCACGGCATGCGCCTCCGGCACCCACGCGGTGGGCGAGGCCATGCAGCTGATCCGGACCGGGCGCGCCGATGTCGTCGTGGCCGGCGGCCACGAGAGCCCGATGACCGCGACGACCGCGCTGTCCTTCGGCCGCTCCGGTGCCCTGGTCACCGAGTGCGACGACGCCACCCGCGCCGCACGGCCGTTCGACGCCGGACGCCAGGGGTTCCTCCTCGCGGAGGCGGCGGCCTTCCTGGTGCTCGAACGGCTGGACGACGCCCGCCGCCGCGGCGCGCGGGTCTACGCCACCCTCACCGGATACGCCTGCACCTCCGACGCCCATCACCTCACGGCGCCGCAGCCCGAAGGCGTCGGCGCCCGGGCCTGCATGGAGCAGGCGCTCGCCGACGCCGGCACCCCCGCCGACGCCATCACCCACGTCAACGCGCACGGCACCGGCACCCCGCTGAACGACCTGGCCGAAGCCCGCGCCCTCTCCGACCTCTTCGGGCCCGCCGCCGTCCCGGTGACCGCCTGCAAGTCCGTCACCGGGCACGCCATCGGGGCGGCGGGAGCCCTGGAAGCCGTGATCACCGCTCTGTCGCTGTACGAGGGACTCGTGCCGCCGACCGCGAACCTCACCCGCCTCGACCCCCTGTGCGACCTGGACCTCATCACCGCAGGGCCGCGCAAGGTGCCCGCTGGGCCGGCCATCAGCAACAGCTTCGCCTTCGGGGGCCACAACGCCTGCGTCGTCCTCGACACCCCCCGGCCCTGACCCGGCGGGCGGACCGAGGCCGAGGACCGTGCCGACCAAGAGGACTGTGCCGACCAACCGGAAAGGGGCGCACCCATGAGGCTGACCGCATTGGAGGAAGGCTTCCTGTGCAATGGACTGCCCGAGACGATCGGCGCGGCCGTGCTGTTCACAGGTGACCCTTTCGACCTGGCCGAACTCCGCGCCCGCGTCGGCGAACGGTGGGGCGCGCTGGAGCGGATGAGCCGGCTCCCCGAGCCGTCGCGGACCGCGGCGCTGCTGGGCCACCGCTGGTCGGCCCCGGCGCCGTTCGACGCCGCCGCACACGTCACCGCCTGCGCCCAGGAGCTGGAGCCGCTCCTGACGGCGTCGGTCACCCGGCGCCTGCCGACCGACCGGCCGCTGTGGCACCTACTGGTCCCCGAGCCCACGCCGAGCGGCGAACAGCCCCTGCTGCTGCTCGCCCACCACGCACTCCTGGACGGCAGCTCCCTCCTCACCCTGCTCCGCCTGCTCATGGACGACCTCAGAACGCGGCCCCCGGCGCCTCTGGCGACGCCACCGCGAGAGCGCCCCCGCGTCCCGGCCGCCACCCTGCTCAAGGAGTGGCGCGACAGCAACGCCCGCGGTCGGCACCTGCCGCTGGCGCCCGGCGAGCCCCAGGCGTCCGTCGCCGTCGCCCGGCTCGACCCCGACGTGATGCGCTCCGCGCGCCGCCGGCCCTCCACGGGGCGGGGCGCGACACTCAACGAACTGCTCCTCGGCGCCTTCGCCGGGGCCCTTCCCACCTGCTACGACGCCCTCGCGTCCCCGGCCGACGGCGACACAGCGCTCTTCGCGACGGTGCCGATGGACCTGCGCGCCCGGCACGAGACGGACGACCTCGGCAACCTCATCACCGCCATCCGCGTCCCCCTGCCCCTGGGCGCCGACACCCCGGCCGGCCGCCTGCACGCGTGCCAGCACCTGCTGGCCGCACTCCAGGAGCGGTCCCGGGCGCACCACGTGGTCCTGCCGATCCTGGAGGGCGTCACCCGGGTCGCGCCCTGGCTGACCGCGACCCTGGCCCGGCGCATCGCCCGGCCGGAGGTGACCACCGCGGTGTGCACGGCGTTCAAATGGCGGGACGGCCCCAGCCGCCTGCACGGCCGCCGCCTGAACGGCATCGTCACCCTGCCCGCCCTCTCCCCGCCCGGCACCGCGAACCTCGGCCTCGCCCAGCACGGCGACACCTACCTCCTCACCGTCGTGAGCCACCTGCGCCCGGCGGACTCCCGGCTCATCGCCGACACGGTGGCGAAGGAGCTCACGGCGATGGCGTTCGAAGGAGCCCGGCAGCCGATCGCATAAAGGGTCGGCGATTGCATAAAAGTGCGGCTCTGCGTATAGTCATGCCATCCAGGAGGAGGGTTCCATGGCGGTACGCGCAGCAGTGGCAGGGGCGAGCGGGTATGCGGGCGGCGAATTGCTGCGCCTGCTGCTCGCCCACCCCGAGATGGAGATCGGTGCCCTGACCGGGCACGCGAACGCGGGGCAGCGCCTGGGCGGGCTCCAGCCGCATCTGCTCCCGCTCGCCGACCGCGTCCTGGAGCCGACCACCGCCGACGTGCTGGCCGGGCATGACGTCGTGTTCCTCGCGCTGCCCCACGGGCAGTCCGCCGCCGTCGCCGAGCAGCTCGGCCCCGACGTCCTCGTCGTGGACATGGGCGCCGACTTCAGGCTGAAGGACGCGGGGGACTGGGAGAAGTTCTACGGCACTTCGCACGCCGGCACCTGGCCGTACGGGCTGCCCGAGCTGCCCGGCGCGCGGGCCGCGCTGGCGGGTGCCCGGCGCATCGCCGTACCCGGCTGCTATCCCACCGCCGTCTCCCTCGCGCTCTTCCCCGCGTACGCGGCCGACCTCGTCGAACCCGAAGCGGTGATCGTCGCCGCGTCCGGCACCTCCGGCGCGGGCAAGGCGGCCAAGCCGCACCTGCTCGGCTCCGAGGTCATGGGGAGCATGTCGCCCTACGGGGTCGGCGGCGCCCACCGGCACACGCCCGAGATGATCCAGAACCTCTCCGCCGCGGCGGGCACCCCCGTCTCCGTCTCCTTCACGCCGACCCTGGCCCCGATGCCCCGCGGCATCCTCGCCACGTGCAGCGCGAAGGCGAGGGCGGGCGTCGGCGCCGAGTCGGTGCGGGCCGCCTACGAGAAGGCCTTCGCCGACGAGCCGTTCGTCCACCTGCTCCCCGCGGGGCAGTGGCCCGCGACCGCCGCCGTGTACGGCTCGAACGCCGTACAGGTCCAGGTCGCGTACGACGAGGCGGCGGGCCGCGTGATCGTGATCAGCGCCATCGACAACCTCACCAAGGGCACCGCCGGCGGCGCCCTGCAGAGCATGAACATCGCCCTCGGCCTCGACGAGGCCACCGGGCTCACTACGATCGGAGTCGCGCCGTGAGTGTGACGGCAGCCAAGGGATTCACGGCCGCGGGCATCGCCGCCGGAATCAAGGAGAACGGCAACCCGGACCTGGCCCTCGTGGTCAACACCGGGCCCCGCCTGGCGGCCGCCGGCGTCTTCACCTCCAACCGGGTCAAGGCCGCGCCCGTCCTGTGGTCGGAGCAGGTCCTCAAGGGCGGTCTCGTCTCCGCCGTCGTCCTCAACTCCGGTGGCGCCAACGCCTGTACGGGCCCCCGGGGCTTTCAGGACACCCACGCCACCGCCGAGAAGGCCGCCGAGGTGCTCTCCCTGAACGCGGGCGAGGTCGCGGTCGCCTCGACGGGGCTCATCGGCGTCACCCTGCCGATGGACAAGCTGCTGCCCGGCGTCGAGAAGGCGGCCGGTGAACTGTCCGCGCACGGCGGCGAGAAGGCCGCCATCGCCATCAAGACCACCGACAGCGTCCACAAGACGTCCGTCGTCACCAGGGACGGCTGGACCGTCGGCGGCATGGCCAAGGGCGCGGGCATGCTCGCCCCCGGCCTCGCCACGATGCTGGTCGTGCTGACCACGGACGCCGACCTGGCGGCCGACGCCCTGGACCGGGCGCTGCGCGACGCCACCCGGCTCACCTTCGACCGGGTCGACTCCGACGGCTGCATGTCCACCAACGACACCGTGCTCCTGCTCGCCTCCGGTGCGGCCGAGGTCACCCCGGAGTACGCCGAGTTCGCCGAGGCCGTCCGCGAGGTCTGCGACGACCTGGGGCGCCAGCTCATCGGCGACGCCGAGGGCGCCAGCAAGGACATCAAGGTCGAGGTCGTGAACGCGGCGAGCGAGGCCGACGCCGTCGAGGTCGGCCGGTCCATCGCCCGCAACAACCTCCTCAAGTGCGCCCTGCACGGCGAGGACCCCAACTGGGGCCGGGTGCTCTCCGCGATCGGCACGACGTCCGCCGCCTTCGACCCGAACGAGCTGAACGTCGCCATCAACGGCGTCTGGGTCTGCAGGAACGGATCCGTCGGCGAGGACCGCGACCTGGTCGACATGCGCTACCGGGAGATCGTCGTCACCGCCGACCTCGCCGCGGGCGGGGCGAGCGCCACGATCTGGACGAACGACCTCACCGCCGACTACGTCCACGAGAACAGCGCGTACTCCTCATGAGCAAGGAAGCCGGCGGCCAGCCCACCGCCCGCAAGCACACCGCGCTGCCCAAGGCGCAGATCCTCATCGAGGCCCTGCCCTGGCTGACCCGGCACCGCGGCAAGACCGTCGTCATCAAGTTCGGCGGCAACGCCATGGTCGACGACGAGCTGAAGGCGGCCTTCGCCCAGGACGTCGTCTTCCTGCACCACGCGGGCCTCAGGCCCGTCGTCGTGCACGGCGGCGGACCGCAGATCAGCAGGGCCCTCGACCGGCACGGCATCGTCAGTGAGTTCAAGGCGGGCCTCCGGGTCACCACCGAGGACGCGATGGACGTCGTACGCATGGTGCTCGCCGGGCAGGTGCAGCGCGAGCTGGTCGGGCTGCTCAACCGGCACGGCCCGCTCGCCGTCGGCCTCACCGGCGAGGACGCGCACACCATCACCGCCACCAAGCATCAGCCCCGCATCGAGGGCGAACTGGTCGACATCGGCCGGGTCGGCGAGATCACCGAGATCGACACGGGCGCCATCGAGGCGCTCCTCGCCGACGGCCGCATCCCGGTCGTCTCCTCGATCGCCCGTTCCCAGGACGATCACCATGTCTACAACGTCAATGCTGATACGGCGGCTGCGGCACTCGCTGCGGCGCTGGGTGCCGAGACCCTGATGGTCCTGACCGACGTCGAGGGCCTGTACGAGGACTGGCCGAACTCCGACGAGGTCATCAGCCGCCTCACCGCCAGGGAGCTGGAGAAGCTCCTGCCCGAGCTGGCCAGCGGCATGGTCCCGAAGATGGAGGGCTGCCTGCACGCCGTGCGCAACGGCGTCGAGACGGCCCGCGTCATCGACGGCCGGGTCCAGCACTCGATCCTGCTGGAGATCTTCACCGACGAGGGCATCGGCACCATGGTCGTGCCCGACGCGCCGGCCCACGCCACGCCGCCACACGACACCGAGGGGGAGTCATGAGCAACCAGGAGCTGACCGAGCGCTGGCAGGGCGCGCTCATGGACAACTACGGCACCCCGCGGCTGCCCCTCGTGCGCGGTGCGGGCACCAGGCTGTGGGACGCCGACGGCAAGGAGTACCTCGACTTCGTCGGCGGCATCGCGGTCAACGCCCTCGGCCACGGCCACCCGGCCGTCGTCGATGCCGTGAGCGCCCAGATCGCCGCGCTCGGCCACGTCTCGAACCTGTTCGTCGCCGAGCCGCCCGTCGCGCTCGCCGAACGGCTGCTCCAGCTCTTCGGCCGCGAAGGCCGCGTGTACTTCTGCAACTCCGGCGCCGAGGCCAACGAGGGCGCCTTCAAGCTCGGCCGGCTGACCGGCCGCCCGCACATGGTCGCCACCGACGGCGGCTTCCACGGCCGCACCATGGGTGCGCTCGCCCTCACCGGCCAGCCCGGCAAGCAGGAGCCGTTCCTGCCCCTGCCCGGTGACGTCACCCATGTCCCGTACGGCGACGTGGCAGCCCTGCGTACTGCCGTGACCAGCGAGACGGCGTTCGTGATCATCGAGCCGATCCAGGGCGAGAACGGCGTCGTCATGCCGCCCGCGGGTTACCTCACGGCGGCCAGGGAGATCACCCGGGCCACCGGGACCCTCCTCGTCCTGGACGAGGTGCAGACCGGGATCGGGCGCACCGGCCACTGGTTCGAGCACCTCGCGCACGAGGACGTGGAACCGGACATCGTCACACTCGCGAAGGGTCTCGGCGGCGGTCTGCCGCTCGGCGCGACCGTCGCGTTCGGCGCCGCCGCCGAGCTGTTTCGGCCCGGGCACCACGGCACGACGTTCGGCGGCAACCCGGTCGCCTGCGCCGCCGGACTCGCCGTCCTCGACACCATCGCCGCCGAGGGACTGCTGGAGAACACCAAGCGGGCGGGCGACAGGATCCGCGACGGGATCGAGTCACTCGGCCACCCGCTCGTGGCCCGTGTCAGGGGCTCGGGCCTGCTGCTGGGTATCGTGCTCACCGAGCCGCTCGCGCCACGGGCGCAGCAGGCGGCTCAGGACGCCGGCTTCCTGGTCAACGCGCCCGCCCCCGATGTCGTACGGCTGATGCCGCCGCTGAACGTGCGCGACGACGAGGTGGAGACGTTCCTCCGGGCCCTGCCCGGCGTACTGGACAAGGCCGCCGAGGCCGACGGGGACGGACGATCCGGAGAATGAGACGACGATGAGCCAGGCGCAAGGCAACGAGCACGGCGACCACGCGGGTCCCGCCGTGCCGCAGACCCGCACCGCACGCCACCGCCGGATCGTGGACATCCTGAACCGGCAACCGGTGCGCTCCCAGAGCCAGCTGGCGAAGCTGCTCGCCGACGACGGCCTGACCGTCACGCAGGCGACGCTCTCCCGGGACCTGGACGAGCTGAACGCGGTCAAGATCCGCGACGCCGAGGGCGACCTCATCTACGCGGTGCCGAGCGAGGGCGGTTTCCGCACCCCGCGCGCGCCGCTCGGGGAGTCGGCCAAGGAAGAGCGGATGCGGCGCCTGTCCGCGGAGCTGCTGATCTCCGCGGAGGCCTCGGCCAACCTCGTCGTGCTCCGTACGCCGCCGGGCGCGGCCCAGTTCCTCGCCTCGGCCATCGACCAGGCCGAGCTGCACGACGTCCTCGGGACGATCGCGGGCGACGACACGTTGATGCTGATCAGCAGGGAGCCCGCGGGGGGCCAGGCGCTGGCGGACCACTTGCTGCGGCTGGCCTCGAACGAGTGACTCGTCCTCAGTCGCCGGGCGGGCTTGATATCCGCCCGTCCGGCGAAATCCGGGAGCCGTCCGGTGACTTCTGGGAGCGCGCCATCCAGGCGGCCACCAGCGCCCCCGACACGTTGTGCCACACGGAGAAGACCGCCGAGGGCAGCGCGGCCAGCGGGCTGAAGTGCGCCGTCGCCAGGGACGCGGCCAGGCCGGAGTTCTGCATGCCGACCTCGAAGGCCATCGCCCGGGACGCCGGCGGGCCGAGGCGGGCCAGCTTGCCCGCGCCGTAACCGAGCGCGAGGCCCAGGCCGTTGTGCAGGAACACCGCGAGGAACACCAGTGCCGCGGCCGACTTGATGGCCGCGGCACTGCCCGCGACGACGATCGCCACGATCGCGGCGACGGTCAGCGCCGACAGCCACGGCAGCGCGCCGAGCACCCGGTCGACGTACCGCCCGAGGAGCAGTCGCACGGCGAGTCCGGCGACGACCGGCAGCAGGACGGTCTTGAGGATGTCCGTGACCATCGAGCCCGCGTCGACGGGCAGGTACTCGCCCGCGAGCAGCAGGGTCAGCGGCGGTGTGACCAGCGGGGCGAGGACCGTCGAGACGGTGGCGACGGACACCGACAGCGCCACGTCGCCGCGCGCCAGATAGGTCACCACGTTGGACGCGGTGCCGCTCGGCGCGCAGCCCACCAGGATCACCCCGGCCGCCAACTGCGGCGACAGGCCGAGCGCGTGGGCGATCAGCCAGCCGAGCCCCGGCATGATGACGTAGTGCGCGACGAGGCCGAGCGCCACGGCCCAGGGCCGCTTGACCACGCCCCGGAAGTCGAGCGGGGTCATGGTCAGCCCCATGCAGAACATCACCACGCCCAGCAGGTACGGGACGTTCGTCCCCCAGCCCTCGAACGCGCCCGGCGCGGCGATGCCGAGGCCGCCCGCGGCCAGGACGAGGACGGGGAAGACGGTGACGGCCCGGCGGGCCGCCCTGTCGCCGCCGCTCCCGCCCTCGCCGTCGGCGGGGCCGGTGTCACTGGGGATGGTCTGTTCGGGTCGCACGGCGTGATGCAACGCCGCGGCCCGGCGCCCGCGCAACCCCGTCTCGGTATGTGGTCGCTACATGTACGTCAGGTGGTCGCGCCATGCCCTAAGGGGTGACGTGACGTCAGTTCTGTGCCAGAGCCGTCGGTCCCGACGTCGTGCCGATCGCGATGTGCGGCATCCCGTCCGGCCTCACCCACCGCAGCACCGCGCGCATCGCCTCCTCGGAGACCGACACGCAGCCGGCCGTCGCACCGCGCCCGTTGACGTGCAGGAAGATCCCGGCGCCCCGGTCGCGCACGGGACGGTCGTAGTTGAAGCCGATCACGAGGGCGTGCCGGTACTGCGGGTCGTAGGTGACGAGGTGTTCGGACTCGGCGGCCCGGCAGTCGGCGGCGAGCGGTTCGGACCAGCGGTTGTAGGACTGCGAGCGGTTGTCCTGGCACCACCAGGACTCCTTCGTCACGCGCCGGTAGGGGTAGTGGGTGCCGGGGGGCCGTGGCGCGAGCCCGAAGGCGTACGGCAGCGCGTACAGCCCCGTGGGGGTGGTGTCCGTGCCCTGACGGCGCGAGGCGCCCGCCGCCAGTCCGTTCGCGCCGAAGCGGGCGGGCGCGGAGCCGGCCCGCACCCAGCGCCCGCCACGCCGGTCCCACCAGGTGAGCGTGCCGGTGGTGGAGTCGGCGCGGGGCGCCTGCGCGGTGATGAGCTGGCTGCCGCCGCCCGTGTCGGCCATCCGCTCCGGCAGCGGCGGGTTCGAGCCGGGCGCCGCCCCGAGCGTGCCGAGGGCGGCGAGAAGGGCGGCACGGGCGAGGACGGCAGCTCTGGGGCGCATGGCTCAGACGCTAGTGGGCGGCAGCGGGAGCGGCAGCCCGGGAAGGCCGTCGATGCTCCGCGCGATGTGCTCCTTCTTGGTGAAGTAGGCGCTCAGCGAGGCGTCGTCCTCCCGTGCGAAGCGCCTGCTGTGCAGGTCGCGGTCCTCGTCGTACGTCATGAAGGGCACCGCGTAGCCGCAGGTGTCCCGGACCAGTTCGGCCGTCACGACGATGATGGCGCGCAGGCCGTGCGGGGCGGGGTCGATGTCGGGGAAGTGGGCGAGCAGCTCCTGGAAGCGCGGGTCGTCGCGGAAGACCGGCTCGCCGCGGCCGTGCACCCGCGCGATGTTGGGCGGGCCCTGGAAGGCGCACCACATGAGGGTGATGCGGCCGTTCTCGCGCAGGTGCGCGACGGTCTCGGCGTTGCTGCCGGCGAAGTCGAGGTAGGCGACGGTCTGTTCGTCGATGACCGCGAAGGAGCCCTTGAGGCCCTTGGGGGAGAGGTTGATCGTGCCGTCCCCGGAGAGGGGCGCGGTCGCCGTGAAGAACATCGGCTGCGCCTCGATGAAGGCGCGGAACCGGCCGTCTATGTGTTCGTAGGTCTTTCCCATGGCTAAGGATTATTCTCCGAAAACCTTTGCCTGTCTAATGAATCTGCCGATGAATGTGGCGGCGCCGCGCCCCAGGTGCCGCGAGGCAACGATTGACGAATCATGCAGAGTTCTGCATACTCATGCATCAAGAAGAGTGACCCGGTGAGTGACGGCCATGAGCCATGAGGAGCACGTGCAGTGAGCAGCAACAACGGCGGTGACGTCCGGCTCTGGGGCGGACGGTTCGCCGACGGGCCCGCCGAGGCCCTGGCCAAGTTGTCCGCGTCGGTCCACTTCGACTGGCGTCTGGCGCCGTACGACATCGCCGGCTCCCGTGCCCACGCGCGCGTGCTCCACAAGGCGGGCCTGCTCACCGAGGACGAGCTGACCCGCATGCTGGCCGGGCTCGACCAACTCGAAGGGGACGTCGCCGACGGCTCGTTCGTCGGCACCATCGCCGACGAGGACGTCCACACCGCCCTGGAGCGCGGCCTGCTCGAACGGCTCGGCCCCGACCTCGGCGGCAAGCTGCGGGCCGGGCGCTCGCGCAACGACCAGGTGGCGACGCTCTTCCGGATGTACCTGCGCGACCACGCGCGGATCATCGGCGGCCTGCTCGCCGACCTCCAGGGCGCGCTCGTGGGCCTCGCCGAGGCGCACCCGGACGTCGCCATGCCGGGCCGCACGCACCTCCAGCACGCCCAGCCGGTGCTCTTCGCCCACCACGTCCTCGCCCACGCGCAGTCCCTGTCCCGGGACGCGGAGCGGCTGCGGCAGTGGGACGCGCGCACGGCCGTGTCGCCGTACGGTTCCGGCGCGCTCGCCGGGTCCTCGCTCGGCCTCGACCCGGAGGCGGTCGCCGAGGACCTCGGCTTCGAGCGCGGCAGCGTGGGCAACTCCATCGACGGCACGGCCTCGCGTGACTTCGTCGCGGAGTTCGCCTTCATCACCGCGATGATCGGCGTGAACCTCTCCCGCGTCGCGGAGGAGATCATCATCTGGAACACGAAGGAGTTCTCCTTCGTCACCCTCCACGACGCGTTCTCGACCGGCTCCTCGATCATGCCGCAGAAGAAGAACCCGGACATCGCCGAGCTGGCGCGGGGCAAGTCGGGCCGCCTGATCGGCAATCTGACCGGCCTGCTGGCCACCCTCAAGGCCCTGCCGCTCGCCTACAACCGCGACCTCCAGGAGGACAAGGAGCCGGTCTTCGACTCCTGCGACCAGCTGGAAATCCTGCTGCCCGCGTTCACCGGCATGATGGCGACCCTCACCGTCCACCGCGAGCGGATGGAGGAGCTGGCCCCGGCCGGCTTCTCGCTCGCCACCGACATCGCCGAGTGGCTGGTCAGGCAGGGCGTGCCGTTCCGGGTCGCGCACGAGGTCGCAGGCGAGTGCGTGAAGGTCGCCGAGGCCGACGGCAAGGAGCTGGACGAACTCACCGACGAGCAGTTCGCCAAGATCTCCGCGCACCTCACCCCCGAGGTGCGCACGGTCCTCGATGTCCCCGGCGCCCTGGCCTCCCGCGACGGCCGCGGTGGCACCGCCCCCTCGGCCGTCGCCGTCCAGCTCGCCGAGGTCAAGGCGGACCTGGCGCTCCAGGAGGAGTGGGCGGCGGCCCGCGGGTGAGCCGAGGGCGTCGCGGGTTACGTTGGCGGGAAGATCCCCTACGACGAGGAGCCCGCGATGTCCTTCGCCCGGCTGGCCAAGGCCACCACCCCGACCGCGCGTCTGGGGCTCGGCCTCGCCGCGGTCGGCAGGCCCGGCTACATCACGCTGGGCCGCGAGGCCGACCTGCCGCCGTCCCGCGGCGTGGCCGCCCTGCGCGAGCGCGCCTTCGAACTCCTCGACGCCGCGTACGCCTCGGGTGTGCGCTACGTCGACGTGGCGCGCTCCTACGGCCGCGCCGAGGAGTTCCTCGCCGACTGGCTGCGGGCCAGGCCCGACGTCCGTGACGTCGTCGTCGGCAGCAAGTGGGGTTACACGTACACGGCGGACTGGCGCACCGACGCCGAGGGGCCGCACGAGGTCAAGGACCACGGCGCCGCCGCGTACGACCGGCAGCGCGCCGAGAGCGCCGAGCTGCTCGGCGACCGGCTCGACCTCTACCAGATCCACTCGGTCACGCCCGGGAGCCCGGCGCTCACCGACCGGGAACTCCACGCCCGCCTCGCCGCCCTGGCCGCCGAGGGCGTCACCGTCGGCCTCTCCGTGAGCGGCCCGGAGCAGGCGGCCGCGATCCGCGCCGCCCTCGCCGTGACTGTCGACGGAGCGCCGCTGTTCCGGACCGTGCAGGCGACGTACAACCTCCTGGAGACCTCGGCGGGCCCCGCGCTCGCCGAGGCGTACGACGCGGGTCTCACCGTGATCGTCAAGGAGGGCATGGCCAACGGCCGCCTCGCCGCCCCGCACGCGCCGGCCGCGCTGCGCGAGGTCGCCGAGGAGACGGGGTACGGGTGTGACGCGGTGGCACTGGCCGCCGTGCTGCGCGAACCGTGGGCGGGCGTGGTCCTGTCGGGGGCGGCGACCTCCGCGCAGCTCGTGTCCAACCTGCACGCGGCGGCGGTCGACCTGGACCCCGGCCGCCTGGAACGCCTGGCGGGGCTGGTGGAGGAGCCGGGGGCGTACTGGGGGCGGCGCGGGGAGCTGCCCTGGCACTGAACGGCGGCCGCCGAGGGGTGTGCGGCGAGGCGATGGTATGCCGGTGAGGCGAGACCGTCGCACACCGCCGATGCGATGCGCCGCTGAGACAAGGCCGTCTCAGTGGGGCTAGTCTTGTCTCATGTCAGTCGATCGCGAGCAGGTTCTGCGCAGCGCCGCGGCCCTGCTCACCCGTAAGTCAACCTCCACCATGGACGAGGTCGCCCGCGCGGCGGGCATCAGCAGGGCCACCCTGCACCGCCACTTCGCGGGCCGGGAGGCACTCGTACTCGCCCTGGAGGGGCTGGGGCTCCAGGAGTGCGAGGCGGCCCTGGACCGGGCGGCTCTCGACGACGGCAGCGCCGAGGACGCGCTGCGGCGCCTGGTGACGGAGGTCGAGCCCGCCGCCGGCCTCCTCGCCTTCCTCTACACGGAGAACCAGCTCTTCGAGGGCGGCACGCAGAACGAGGGCTGGTCCCGCATCGACGCCCGGCTGGCCGCCCTCTTCCGGCGGGGGCAGGAGAACGGCGAGCTCCGCATCGACCTCACGCCGGTCTGGCTCACGGAGGCCTTCTACGGCCTGATCGGCTCCGGCGCCTGGGCCGTCCTGGACGGCCGGGTCGCCGCCAAGGACTTCTCGTACATGATCGCCGAGCTGCTGATCGGCGGCGCACGGCGGAGAGTGGAATCATGACCAGCACCCATCAGCGGACCGCCGAGGCGGACGTGGAGCGCGGCCCCGGCCGCTGGCTCGCGCTCGCCGTACTCGTCCTCGCCGTGCTCCTGGTCGCCGTGGACGCGACCGTGCTCGGCCTGGCGACGCCGTACATCAGCGAGGACCTCAAGCCGTCCGGCACCCAGTTGCTGTGGATCGGCGACGTCTACTCCTTCGTCATCGCCGGCCTGCTGGTGTCCATGGGCAGCCTCGGCGACCGCATCGGCCGCAAGAAGCTGCTGCTCACCGGCGCCGTCGCCTTCGGCGCGGTCTCCGTGCTCAACTCCTACGCCACGAGCCCCGAGCTGATGATCCTGGCCCGGGCGCTGCTCGGCGTGGCCGGCGCCACGCTGATGCCGTCCACGCTGGCGCTCATCCGGAACATCTTCCACGACCCGCGCGAGCGCAGCCTCGCGGTCGGCATCTGGGGCGCCATGGCCTCGGCGGGCGCGGCCGTCGGCCCCGTCGTCGGCGGCTTCCTGCTCGAACACTTCTGGTGGGGCTCGGTCTTCCTGATCAACCTGCCGGTCATGGCCGTCCTCGTCCTCGTCGGCATCAAACTGCTGCCCGAGTCGAAGAACCCGGCGCCGGGGCCCTGGGACCTGATCAGCGTCGTGCTCTCGCTCATCGGCATGATCGCCGTCGTGTACGCCATCAAGGAGGCCGCGGCCCACGGCGTGCGCTGGGACGTCGCAGCCGCCGCGGCCGTGGGCGCGGGGGCGCTCACCTGGTTCGTGCGCCGTCAGCTGACGCTGCCCGCGCCGCTCCTGGACATGCGGCTCTTTCGCAACCGCGGCTTCTCCGGGGCGGTCCTCGCCGACCTGCTGACCGTGCTCGGCCTGTCCGGCCTGGTCTTCTTCCTCTCCCAGTTCCTGCAACTGGTCCAGGGCAGGCGGCCGTTCGAAGCGGGCCTGGCCGAACTGCCCGCCGCCGTCGGCGCGGTGGGGGCGGGGCTGATCGCGGGCGTGGTCGCGCGGCGCTTCTCCGTCCGCGTCGTCGTCGCGGGCGGGCTCGCGGCGGTGGGGCTCTCGCTCGCCGTACTCACCGGGCTCAGCCAGCACACCGGCTACCCGCTGCTCGGGGCCTCGCTGCTGGTGGTCGGCATCGGGGCGGGCTTCTCGTTCACGGTGACCGCCGACGTCATCCTCTCCAGCGTCCCCAAGGAACAGGCGGGGGCGGCCTCCGCGGTCTCCGAGACGGCGTACGAACTGGGCGCCGCGCTCGGCATCGCCCTGCTCGGCTCCGTCGTCACGGGCGTCTACCGCGACTTCACGGCCCCCCAGGGGACCCCGCCGGAGGTGGCGTCGGCGGCGCACGAGTCCCTGGGCGGCGCGGTGGAATCGGTCGACGGCCTCCCGGCCCACCAGGCGGACGCGCTGCTGGCCTCCGCCCAGACGGCCTTCGTCGACGGCCTGCGCCTGGCGTCGGGCGTAGGAGCGGCGGTCCTGCTCGCCACGGCAGCGGCGGCGTGGTTCCTCCTAAAGGGCCAAGCCCTGGAAGACACGGCACCCCCTCACTAGCCCCGCGCCCCGGGCGGGGGCCCAGGAACAATGCCCCGCCAGGGGCACGAGAAACGACGCGCCAAGCCACACGAAACCCGCACGGGGGGCCGACGGAAACCCGGTCAGGG
>NZ_JBEXWC010000015.1:41381-189322 GCF_040629635.1 Streptomyces sp. NPDC005898
CGGGGCGCGGGGAACGGCGCGCCAAGCCACACGAAACCCGTACGGGGGGCCGACGGAAACCCGGTCAGGGGCGCGGGGAACGGCGCGCCAAGCCACACGAAACCCGTACGGGGGGCCGACGGAAACCCGGTCAGGGGCGCGGGGAACGGCGCGCCAAGCCACACCAAACCCGCACCGGGGAGCCGACGGAAACCCCCTCAGGGGCGCGGGGAACTGCGCAACCACGGCCGGCCCCACCCACCCGCAGCCGACCAGACAAGCGAAGCCACCCTCGCCCCCGCCCCGGGGAAACAACGAAAAGGGCGCCCGCCCCGACACCGGAAAACCCCCGGCGGGAACAGGCGCCCAGCACAAACCGCCCAAGCCCCGCAGGGCTACGCCGCTTTGGCCTTCGTGGCGTACATGTCCACGTACTCCTGCCCGGACAGCAGCATGACCTCCGTCATCACCGAGTCCGTCACCGCCCGCAGCACATACCGGTCGCGGTCCATCCCGTCGTACCGGGAGAACTCCATCGGCTCACCGAAGCGCACCGTCACCTTGCCGGGCCGCGGCAGCCCCTTGCCACCCGGCTGGAGCTTGTCCGTGCCGATCATCGCGAAGGGCACGACGGGCGCGCCGGTCATCAGGGTCAGCCGGGCGATGCCCGTACGGCCCCGGTACAGCCGCCCGTCGGGCGACCGCGTCCCCTCGGGGTAGATGCCGAAGACCTTGCCGTCGTCGAGAACGCGCCGACCGGTCATCAGCGCGGCGACACCGCCACGCCCGCCGTCGCGGTCCACGGGGATCATGCCGACGCCGGTGAAGAACCACGCCATGAGGCGGCCCTTGAGGCCCTTGCCGGTGACGTACTCGTCCTTGCCGATGAAGAACACCGGACGCTTGGTGACCAGCGGCAGGATCATCGAGTCGATGAACGTGAGGTGGTTTCCGGCCAGAATGACGGGCCCGGTCCCGGGAATGTTCTCGGCGCCTTCTACCCGTGGGCGGAACATCAGGCGCAAGATCGGTCCGAGCACTGCCTTGATGAGCGCTAGACGGGACAACAGGCCCTCCGATGTCAACGGGTAGACGACGAGTAAACGCAGGTGAGGACGATACTCGCGGGCCGCCGCCGTTTGCACATCGGGTTCACGCACTCGATACGCGCTGTTGACATGGTTCCGTGCGGTCCTGCCCTGGTCCGTCGCCCTTGTGACGACGGTAGCGCCGCGAGGAGGGTGTGGCCCGAAGTAGTGGTCCTTGTCACGCCCCCACTTCGCTCCACGTAGCGACCGGCACAGTGACCTGCCCAGCGACCGCACAGCGGCCGCCCCGCACCGCCGCCACGCACACTCGCCATGCCGCGTCACCCTCACGTTCCGTCCAGGGTCTCCCACCCGTCACTCGCGGCCACCTACGATCAGTCCCGCTTTGTCAGGTGCAAGGCGGAGGCACATCGGGAGGAGCGCCAATGGCGACGCAGGAGTCGGGTCAGCAGCAGCCGGGGACGAGCCGGGGGCGTCGAGCGGTCCTGGGGGCGGCGCTCGCCGGCGCGGGCACGGCCGTGGTGGGGCTGCCCGGCGTGGCGAGAGCCGACCAGCGGCACGATCACGGGCACGGGCACGGCGGGTACGAGAGCCTGCCCAAGCCGACCGTCGTCGCGCACCGGGGGACCAGCGGCTACCGGCCCGAGCACACGCTCGGCTCGTACCAGCTGGCCCTGGACATGGGCGCCCACGTCATCGAGCAGGACGTCGTGCCCACCAAGGACGGTCATCTCGTATGCCGTCACGAGAACGACATCACCGCGACGACGGATGTCGCGGCGCACCCCGAGTTCGCGTCCCGCAAGACCACCAAGTCCGTCGACGGCACCCCGCTCACCGGCTGGTTCACCGAGGACTTCACGCTCGCCGAGCTGAAGACGCTGCGCGCCAAGGAGCGCATCCCGGGCACCCGCCAGCGCAACACCCTCTACGACGGCCGCTGGGACGTGCCCACCCTCGAAGAGGTCCTCGAGTGGGCCGAGAAGGAGGGCCGCAGGCGCGGCAGGCCCGTCTGGCTGCACATCGAGACCAAGCACCCCACGTACTTCCGCAAGCTGGGCCTCGGCCTCGAAGAGCCCCTGGCCAAGCTGCTGCGCCGGTACGGCCGCCACAAGAAGAACTCGCCGAACTTCCTCCAGTCCTTCGAGCCCAGCAGCATCCAGCGCCTGGCCGAGCTGGTCTCCGCGCCGCGCGTCGTGCTCCTGTCGGGCGCCACCAGCCGCCCCTGGGACTTCGTCGAGGCCGGCGACCCGCGCACCGTCGCCGACCTGATCAAGCCCGAGGGCCTGCGGTGGATGGCACGGTTCGCGCAGGGCATCGGCCCCACGCTCGACCTGATCATCCCCAGGAAGGCGGACGGCAGCCTCGGCACGCCGACCACGCTCGTCGACGACGCGCACGACGCCGACCTGATCCTGCACCCGTACACGATGCGCAACGAGAACACCTTCCTGCCCGCCAACTTCCGCAAGGGCACGGACCCGACCGCGTACGGAGACGCCTTCGGCGCGTTCAAGGCCTACTTCGAGACCGGCATCGACGGCATCTTCTCCGACAACGCGGACACCGCGCTGCTGGCCGCCGCCGACTTCGCCAAGGACTGAGCGGAACCTCGCCAAGGGCGGACGGCGTCAACGGCGGATCGAACACACCCGGTTGGGGTGAGTGACGGCCGCTCCGGAAACCTCGCACCGGAGCGGCCGCGTCCCGCCGGACATGACGTACGACCTCATTCCCGCGCTGATCCCCGCCCTCGGCCCGCTGCTCGCCGCCGAGGCGTCCGCGGAGGCACTCGGCCACGGCGACGATCCCGGCGACCTCGAACAGGCGGTCTGGCTGCGGCTGTTGGAGCGCCTGGAGTCGAAGGGCCCGCCCGCCGACCCGGCGCGGTGGGTGCGCGGCGCCGTCCGGTCGGAGGCGCGCCGCTCCAGAAGCGCCGCCCGGCGCGAGAGGGCGTACGCGCAGGAGCCCGCCGACGACTTCGAGCCCGGCCCCGAACAGCGCGCCCTGAGCGCCGACCGACGCCGCAGCCTGTACGCGGCGGTCCGCAGACTGCCCGGCCGCTGCCCCCGCATCATGGCCGCGCTGCTGTCCCCCAAGGACCTCACCTACCGGGAAATCGCAGGGGAGTTGGGAATGTCACAGGGCAGTCTGGGGCCGGAACGTTCCCGATGCCTGGGATGCCTGCGCAGAATGCTGGCGGCGGAGGTTGCAGCTCCTGAACCGCGGGGAATGGAGCGTTAGACAACCGGTGGAGCAGGTGAGCGGGAGGCATGCACACATGGGCATGAGCGTGACCATCTCGGAGGCGGCGGAAGCGGACGCCGAGCAGATCCTCAAACTGCAGTACCTCTGCTACCAGAGCGAGGCCGAGCTCTACGGCGACTACTCGATCGAGCCGCTGACCCAGACCCTCGACTCCATCAAGGCCGAACTGACCACGGGCACCGTCCTGGTGGCCCGCCTCGGCGACGAGGTGGTGGCCTCCGTGCGCGGCACGGCCGACACCGACGGCACGGCGCGGATCGGCAAGCTCATCGTCCACCCCAGGATGCAGCGGCACGGCCTGGGCGGCCGCCTCCTGCTCGCGATCGAACGCCGGCTCGGCGCGGACAGCACCACCAAGTGCTTCCAGCTCTTCACCGGCCACCGCAGCGAACAGAACCTCCAGCTCTACCGCAAGCACGGTTACGCCCCCGTGAAGACCGAGCGGGTCAACGACCGCCTCACGGTCGTGACCCTCACCAAGGACTCCGACACCCGGGCGTACGCGACGAGCGCCTGACCGAGCCAGCGCCCGCAGCGTGCGCGCGGGCGGCGGGCGCGGCGCTCAGCGTCCCGTCCGCCGCGCCCGCACCAGCCAGAAGATCGCCGTCACCGGCAGGATCACCGGGATGAACAGGTAGCCCATCCCGAAGTCCGACCAGACCGTGGCGTCCGGGAAGGCGGAGGGGTCCGCCAGTGTCCACGTCCCGACGGCCAGTACGCCCGCCAGCTCGGCGGCGCAGCACACCAGCGCCGCCCGGCGGGCCGTCTCGCCGCCGCGCACCAGCGAGTACGTGATGAAGCCGTAGACGAGGCCCGCGAGCGCCGACAGCGAGTAGGCGAGCGGGGCCTTGTCGAAGTCCGTCGAGATCTGGACCGCCGAGCGCGACACCGCGCCGACGACCATCACGCCGTACAGCCACAGCAGCAGGATGCCCGGCCCCGTGATCAGCTTCCGGCGGGGCTCGTCCTTGACGCCCTCTTCGGTGTCCGTCATCTCAGCCGCCCCAGATGTCGTAGAGCCGTACCTGGAGCACGGCGAGGACCACGCCGCCCGCGGCGACCGTCAGGGAGCCCCAGCGGGTGCGCTCCGCGAGGGACATGAAGCCCGCCGCCGGGACGCACGCGAAGGAGCCGAGCAGATACGCCACGAAGATCGTCGTGCCCTGTTCCGGGTCCTCGCCGCGCGCCAGCTGCACGACACCGACGATCAGCTGGACCAGGGCGAGCAGCGTCACCACGCCCATGCCGATGAAGTGCCAGTCCTTGGTCGGCTGGTCGCGGTACGCGGCGAAACCGCACCAGGCGGCGAGGGCGAGCGCGGCCACGGCGGTCGCGATCGTCAGGGCAACAAGCATGCCCGTGACTTTATTACGTGCCCTTTGACCCGATGCGGGTGCCCCCGGCGCCCCACGTACGCTGGGACGCCATGAAGATCCAGGCCGAAGCGCTCCTGTTCGACAACGACGGCACCCTCATCTCCTCCCTGGAGTCGGTCCACCGCTGCTGGACGCGGTGGGCCGGCGAGTACGGGATCACCCCCGAGGAGTTCGCCCGGGTCGAGCTGCACGGCCGCCCCGCCGCCGAGATAGCCGCCGACCTGCTGCCCCCGGAGAAGCTCCCCGGGGCCGTCGCCCGCATCGAGGAGCTGGAGGTGTCCGACGTGGCCGGCGGCGTCCACCTGCTGCCCGGCACCCGCGCCCTGCTCGACTCGCTCCCCATGGACCAGTGGGCCGTGGTCACCTCCGCCACCCGCGTCCTGGCCGAGGCCCGGCTCGCCGAGGTCGGCATCCGCCCCGCGCTGCTGATCGCCGCCGACGACATCACGCGCGGCAAGCCCGACCCGGAGCCCTTCCTGCTCGCGGCCGACAAGCTCGGCGTCGACCCGGCGCGCTGCGTGGTGTTCGAGGACGCCCCGGCGGGACTGGCCGCGGGCCGCGCCGCCGGCATGACGACCGTGGCGTTGGCCACAACCCACGACGCCGTCGAGCTGTCCGCGGACTTCCTGGTCAAGGACCTCTCCGCCGTGTCCGCGCAGGCCACGGCGGGCACCGTGGAGATCACCGTCGCCGGCTGACCGTCCCGCCCGTCCCGCCCGCCCCCGTCCCACCGCTGTCCGCTATTCGGACAGCGGGGGTGGACGGTGGGCTCACGCGTGTTTTACTTGGGCCCATGACCACGACGAGCAGCCGCACCCTTGCGACCGAGGCGATCACGACGCCCGGTGCTCGTTGTATGTGTCGAATGTGCGCCTTCTGAGGGCCCCCGCACCACCGAAGAGCCTCGCGCCCCGAAGCGAAGCCGCTGTGCCGCGCCCCTGCCCGACGTACGCGACGAAAGCCGTACCGACGCAGGAAGCGAGCTAGCCCCGCGCACACGTCCTCCGGTTCCGATCGCCACCGCGAGAACCGTGCCGCGTTCCGAACGAATGCCCCGTGCCCGGCCACACCCGCGCCGCGCACTCGACAGTGACGGAATCCCCTGTGATCACCACTTCCGGCCTCACCAAGGTCTACCGCTCACGCGGTCGTGAAGTAACCGCCCTCGACGGAGTCGACCTGCACGTCCGCGAGGGTGAGGTGTACGGCGTCATCGGCCAGTCCGGCGCCGGCAAATCCTCGCTGATCCGCTGCGTCAACCTCCTGGAACGCCCCACCTCCGGCACCGTGACCGTCGCCGGCCAGGACCTCACCGCCCTCGCCGGCCGTGGCCCGCGCGCCGGCCGGGAACTGCGCCGGGCCCGCAGCCGCATCGGCATGGTCTTCCAGCACTTCAACCTGCTCTCCTCGCGGACCGTGCAGGACAACGTCGAGCTGCCGCTGGAAATCCTCGGCCTCTCCGGCCAGGAGCGCTCCCGCAAGGCCCTCGCACTGCTCGACCTCGTCGGCCTCGCCGAGAAGGCGAAGTCCTACCCGGCGCAGCTCTCCGGCGGCCAGAAGCAGCGCGTCGGCATCGCGCGCGCCCTCGCCGGCGACCCGAAGGTGCTGCTCTCCGACGAGGCGACCAGCGCGCTCGACCCGGAGACCACCCGCTCCATCCTCCAGCTGCTGCGCGACCTCAACCAGCAGCTCGGTCTGACCGTCCTGCTCATCACCCACGAGATGGACGTCGTCAAGAGCGTCTGCGACTCCGCCGCCCTCATGGAGCGCGGGCAGATCGTCGAGTCCGGCACCGTCAGCGAACTGCTCGCGACGCCCGGCTCCGAGCTGGCCGCCGCGCTCTTCCCCGTCAGCGGCGAGGCCACGGGCGACGACCGCACTGTCGTCGACGTCACCTTCCACGGCGACGCCGCGACCCGGCCGGTCATCTCCCAGCTGTCACGCACGTACAACATCGACATCTCGATCCTGGGCGCCGCGATGGACACCGTCGCGGGCCGCCAGGTCGGCCGCATGCGCATCGAACTGCCCGGCCGCTTCGAGGAGAACGTCGTCCCGATCGGGTTCCTGCGCGAGCAGGGCCTTCAGGTCGACATCGCGGGCGAGGGGCCCGTACCCGCGCCCCGGGACGAGAAGCTGCTGGTCAAGGAAGGTGCCAAGTGACCTGGTCGGAGATGCAGCCGCTGCTGGAGCAGGCGTGTTGGGACACGCTCTACATGGTGGGCTGGTCGACGCTGATAGCCGTCGTCGCCGGACTGCCGCTCGGTGTCCTGCTCGTCCTCACCGAGCGTGGGGCACTTCTGCAGAACGCCGTGCTCAACAAGGTCATCGGGCAGGTCGTGAACATCGCCCGCTCGATGCCCTTCATCATCCTGATGGTCGCCCTGATGGGCTTCACGCGCTGGGTGACCGGCACCACCATCGGCCGTGAGGCGGCCCTCGTACCGCTCGCCGTCGGCGCCATCCCGTTCTTCGCGCGCCTGGTGGAGACCTCCATCCGCGAGGTCGACGGCGGGCTCGTGGAGGCCGTCCAGTCGATGGGCGGCTCCACCTGGACCGTCGTACGCAAGGTCCTCGTCCCGGAGTCGCTGCCCTCGCTGATCTCCGGCGCCACCACCACGATCGTCGCGCTCATCGGCTACTCCGCGATGGCCGGCACGGTCGGCGGCGGCGGCCTCGGCGACCTCGCGCTGCGCTACGGCTACCAGCGCTTCGAGACCGAGCTGATGTGGATCACCGTGGCGATCCTCGCCGTGGTCATCTCGATCATCCAGTTCGCGGGCGACTACGCGGCCCGCAGGCTGCACAAGCGCGGCGGTGGCTCCGGTCCGCTGCTGCTGTTCCGGCCGCTGCGCGGGGCGCTGCCCGCCACCGCCGCCGCCGAGTCGGCCATCGAGACCGCCGAGGCCACGCAGGCCCCCGGCACCACCCCGGCCGCACAGGTCACCAAGGCCACCCCGGTCACGGAGACCACCAAGGCCACCCAGGCCACCCAGGTCACCAAGACCGGCTGACCGGGCGCAGGCCCGCAGACCGCCCCGCCCACCCGTGCGGGGCAGCACCACCCCTGGAGAAAGGCACTTTTCGTGCGTAACACCGCCAAGATCACCACCGCTGTCCTCGCCGCCGGAGCCCTCACCCTCGGGCTGAGCGCCTGCGGCTCCGAGAAGGGCTCCGCGGGCGACAAGGACGGCGCGCTCGTCGTCGCCGCCACCCCGACGCCACAGGGCCAGATCCTCGACTACGTCCAGAAGAACCTCGCCAAGAAGGCCGGCCTCGACCTGGAGGTGAAGGAGTTCACCGACTACGTCACGCCGAACACCGCCGTCCAGCAGGGCGAGGTCTTCGCGAACTACTTCCAGCACAAGCCGTACCTGGACGACTTCAACAAGAAGAACGGCACGGACATCGTGCCCGTCCCGGGCGCCACCGTGCACCTGGAGCCGCTCGGCGTGTACTCCAAGGGCGTCAAGAAGCTCGGTGACCTGAAGGACGGCGCCACCGTCGCCGTCCCGAACGACACCACCAACGAGGCCCGCGCGCTCAAGCTGCTCGCGGACAACGGCCTCATCGAGCTGAAGAAGGGCGTCGGCTACGACGCGACCCCCAAGGACGTCGCGAAGAACCCGAAGAACCTCAAGTTCAAGGAGCTGGAGGCCGCCCAGCTGCCCCGCTCCCTGAGCGACGTCGACGCCGCGGTGATCAACGGCAACTACGCGCTGGAGGCCAAGCTCAGCCCCGCCAAGGACGCCCTCGCCGCCGAGAAGGCCAAGGGCAACCCGTACGGCAACTTCCTCGCCGTGAAGAAGGGCGACGAGAAGGACCCGCGCGTCAAGAAGCTCGCCAAGCTCCTCACCTCGCCCGAGGTCAAGAAGTTCATCGCCGACAAGTACGACGGCGCCGTCGTCGCGGCGTTCTGATCATGCGTACGACCGTCATCGCCGCCGCGGCGGGCACCCTGGCCCTCGGCCTCGGGCTCACCGCGTGCGGCGGGGGCGCCAAGGGGTCCGGCGGCGACCAGCTCGTCGTCGGGGCCACCCCGACCCCGGCCGGCGAAGTCCTCACGTACATCCAGGAGCACCTCGCGAAGAAGGCGGGGCTCGACCTGAAGATCACGGAGTTCACGGACTACGTCACGCCGAACACCGCGCTCCAGGAAGGCTCGCTCGACGCCAACCTGTACCAGCACACCCCGTACCTGAAGGACTTCAACGCGTCCAAGAAGACGGACCTGGTGCCGGTCACCGAGGTGTACCTGCCGCCCATGGGCGTGTACGCCAAGAAGACCGAGGACATCGGGAAGCTGAGGCGGGGCGCGACCGTCGCCGTCCCCAACGACACGACCAACGAGGGCCGGGCGCTGCAACTGCTCGCCACCAAGGGCGTCATCGGGCTCAAGAAGGGCGTCGGCACCACCGCGACGCCCGAGGACATCACCGCCAACCCGAAGAAGCTCACCGTCAAGCCGCTCGACCCGGCGCAGCTGCCCCGCTCCCTCGACGACGTCGACGCCGCCGTCATCAACAACAACTACGCGCTCGACGCCGGGCTCAGCCCCAAGAAGGACGCCATCCTCCTGGAGTCGCCGAAGCACAACCCGTACAACAACGTCCTCGCCGTCAAGAAGGGCGACGAGGACGACCCGCGGGTGCGCAAACTGGCGAAACTGCTCACCTCACCTGAGGTGCGGCGCTTCATCGAGGACAAGTACCAGGGCTCCGTCCTGCCCGTCGACAGGACGCCCGCCGACGGGAACTGACGGACAGTCCGCTGCCGCCCGCACCCGGGGTCCCCTCCTCAGGAAGGAGCGGACCCCGTGGTGCGTCCGCGCGCCCGCATGCTGCATGCTGGGCACTTCAGCAGGCCCGAGGTTCCAGGTTACGGAGCGGCGCATGACAACCTTCCCCGACATCTCCCTCAGCACGGAGCGGTTGGTGCTGCGCCCGTTCGAGGACGCCGACGTCGCCGCCTACGCGGAGATGATGAACGACGAGATGGTCACCGCCTGGACCTCCGTGCCCCAGCCCTACACCGAGGCCCACGCCCGCGACTGGATCACCCGCCTCGCCCCGGCCGAGCGCGACGAGGGCCGCGGCATCGCCCTCGCCGTCACGGAGTTCCTCACCCAGCGCCTGGTCGGCCTCGTCCACCTGCGCAACACCGACTGGCGGGTGCGCGCCGGCGAGCTGAGCTACGTCATCGCCCCCTGGGCCCGCGGCGAGGGCTACGCCTCCGAGGCGGCGCTCGCCACCGCCCACTGGCTCTTCGACGACCAGGCCTTCCAGCGCATCGAGCTGCGCACCGCCGCCGACAACACCGCCGCCCAGCAGGTCGCCCAGAAGATCGGCTGCGTCAGCGAGGGCGTCCTGCGCGGCGCCTGGATAGCGCGGACGAGGAACGGCGGCGACCCCTTCGGCGGCTGGATCGAGCTGCGCACCGACCTCATCGTGTGGAGCCTGCTGCCCGAAGACCTCGAAGGCGTCTCCGACAGCTTCGCCGAGAGCGGCTTCTCCGCCTTCTCCGACTGGAACTGAACCCGACTCGCCCCTCGCCCGGCACGCCCGCCCGGCTCCCCGGCATCCCCGAGTCCCACCAGGTACGCTCGCCCGTGGCCGCGTGCGCGGTCGCCCCCCCGCAACCGCCGCCCCGCACTGCAGACCCGCGAGAACCCAGGAGACAGACCAAGATGGCCGACCGGGTCACGGTGATCGGCTGGGACGGAACGCCACTGACCGACGCGGCACACTCCGCGCTCCGCGCCGCCACACTCGTCGCCGGCGCCGGCCACCACCTGGCACTGGACGAGATCCCCGCCCGGGCCGAACGGATCCGCCTCGGCAGCGTGAGCCTCGCCGCCCGCCGCATCGCCGCCCACCGCGGCACCGCCGTGGTCCTCGCCGACGGCGACCCCGGCTTCTTCGGCGTCGTACGCACCCTGCGCGCCCCCGAATTCGGCCTGGAGGTCGAAGTGGTGCCCGCCGTCTCCTCGGTCGCCCAGGCCTTCGCCCGCGCGGGCATGCCCTGGGACGACGCCGAGGTCGTGGTCGCCCACCGCCGCTCCCTGCGCCGCGCCGTGAACGTCTGCCGCGCCCACACCAAGGTCGCCGTCCTCACCTCGCCCGGCGCGGGCCCCGCCGAACTGAGCCTGCTGCTCCAGGGCGTCCACCGCACCTTCGTCATCTGCGAGGAGCTGGGCACCGACCGCGAGCGGGTCACCGTCGTCACCTCCGACAAGGCGGCCGACCACACCTGGCGCGACCCGAACGTCGTCATCGTCGTCGGCGGCTCCGGCACCGTCCCCTCCTCCGACACCGGCTGGATCGCCGGGCGCGAACCGTCGCTCTCGCCGCGCGGCTGGGCACTGCCCGCCGCGGAGTACGGCGGCGACATCTGGCTCGGCGAGGGGGAGAACGACCGGCTGCGGGCCGCCCAGCTCGCCCGCCTCGGACCGCGTGCCGGCGACCTCGTCTGGGACATCGGCTGCGGCAGCGGCGCCTTCACCGCGGAGGCGGCCCGCTTCGGCGCCGCCGTGATCGCCGTCGACCGCGACGCCGACGCCCTGGGCCGCACCACCGCCGCGGTACGCCGCTTCGGGGTCCAGGCGCAGACCGTCCACGGCGTCGCGCCGCACATCCTCGAAGACCTGCCCGAACCCGATGTCGTACGCGTGGGGGGCGGGGGAGCGGCGGTGGTCTCCGCGGTGGCCGACCGCCGTCCCGAGCGCATCGTGACGCACGCGGCGACCCGCGACGCGGCGGAGCTCGTCGGCCGGGACCTGTCCGAGCACGGGTACGTCGTCGAATGCGCCCTCCTCCAGTCCGTCGAGATGGACACCCGCGGCTGGCGGGAAGAGAAGCGGACAGTGGCATTCCTGCTGTCCGGGAGGTTGCCGGACCGTTCCCCGTGACCCTGCCGCGGCGGGGTGCGGGGTAGGCTGGCCGATCGTTGTACCGCACCCGGGTGCCCGGCAATTCATTGGTCAAGGTCCGGAAAGTCCACCCGTTCCGGGGGGCCGGTGTGGTACGGCGGGACCGGAGGACGCGCAACGTGGCGCAGTCCACAGCGGACCGTGGCCGATCAAGCTGCCATGGGGGCGGGCCGACCGGGACAATGCTGGTTGTCCGGTACGCGGTTCGTGCCGCCCGGCGCGCACGCTCGTTGAGGAAGACGGGCGGTTGGTGCGCCGCTCCGGTCGATGGGGCCTCCCCGGCCGAAGGCCGCGGGGCGGTCGAAGAAGCACTAACCGATGGGCGAGGGGTTACGCATGACCGACACCGGCCAGATCCCGGGTGAGGGGCTGCCGGAGGGCGCAGGCAACGGTGTCCCTTCCGGCCCCGTGCAGGGCATGGGGGCGCGGCAGCCGGGCGTTCCCGCTCCGGGTGCGTATACCTTCGTGGACCCCGCCGACCCCTCCGAGAACCCCGCCGACGACGACGATCTGCTGCTGATGCCGGGTGCCCAGGGGGCGTGGAGCGAGGCGCAGGCGCAGGCCGCCGCCCAGGCCCAGGCCGCGCAGGCCGCTCATCAGCCGGGCCCGCACGAGACCGCGGGCCGGGACAGCGGCTCGGTCGACCTGAACGGCGTCCGCATGCCCGGCGCCGTGTCCGCCGCGTCCCACGCCGGCTCTTCGCGACGTCCGCTGCACCACGGTCCCTCGGGCCCCGCGGTGCCCGACAGCTCGGGCAGCCCGGTGCGGACGCTCGCCGACCGGGGCCCCGCCGGGGCGACCACCGCGCAGCAGGCCGTGCCGGCGCGGCACGCGGCGCCGCCGGCCGCCGGGCCCGAGTACCTGGACGCCCCGCGCGACGACGCGGCCACGTCCGGACCGCGGCTCGGCGAGATCCCCTCGCAGGGCGGCGCCCCGCAGACCGCCGAGCAGGCGCCCGCGCCGGAGCCGGAGCAGCTGCCCGAGGCCCAGCACGAGCCGTACGCCGCCTCAGCAGAAACGGTCGTCCCAGCGGTGTCAGGGGCCACTGAGGCCACCGAGGCCACTGACGTCACGGCCGCACCGCAGCCGGTGGCGGCCGGGGTGACCGAGATCGCCGGGGCGGTTGAGGCGGTTGAGGCGCCGCAAGCCCACGAGGCCCTGCCGGCCCAGGAGATGGCCCAAGCCCCGCAGACTCCGGACGCACCGCAGGCCCCCCAGGCGTCCGTGACTATGGACATGCCCCAGCCTGTGGTGACCGCCCAGGCTCCAGAGGCACCGCAGGGCTCCGAGGCGCCGCAGGCTGCCCAGATGCCCGTAGCCCACGACATGCCTGAGGCCGTCGCGCCCTTGCAGGCTCCGGAAGCGCCGCAGGCCCCCCAGGCGCCGCAGGTCGCGGAAGCCGCCCCTCCGGTCCAGGAGGTGCCGGAAGACGCTCCCGCCGCGCCCATCGCGCCGCCCGCAGCCGAGGCGTACGCGGACCAGACGGCGCACACTGCCGAGACGGCCCAGGCAGCGGAGACGGTGCAGGCGCCGGTTCAGCCGGTCGAGACGACCGAGGCGGCGCAGGCGGCCGAGATCGACCAGCCGGTCGGGACGGCCGAAACTGCGCAGGCGTTCGAGACGACCTCAGCGACCGAGGCGGCTCAGGCGGTCGAGACGGCCCAGGCGACCGAGGTGGCACAGCCGGTCGAGGCGGCACAAGCGGCCGTCGAAGCGGCACAAGCGGCCGTCGAAGCGGCACAAGTGGCCGAGGCCGCTGAGGCCGCCGCCGCGACCGTGGACCCGGCTGCCGCCGCGACCGTGGACCCGGCCATCACCGCGAGCGCCGATCCGACCGTCCCCGCACCCGTGGCTCCCCCCGCCCCGGAAGCCGTCCCGTTCCCGGACGCGGCTGACGCCGTCGCTGCCCAGGCCGGACCCGACGCGCAGACCGGCGCCGATTTCAGCGCCGACGTCACTGCCGGGCCCGACGTCGTGCCCGGCGCTTTCCCCGAGCAGGCCGCCGGGGTGGACCAGGGCCAGCCGGTGTTCGCTGAGGCGGTGTCCACCGCCGTGAACCAGCCCGGTCCCGACGCGCATACCGGCGCCGATTTCAGCGCCGACCTCGCTGCCGGGCCCGACGTCGTGCCCGGCGCTTTCCCCGAGCAGGCCGCCGGGGTGGACCAGGGCCAGCCGGTGTTCGCCGAGGCGGTGTCCACCGCCGCGAACCAGCCCGGTCCCGACGCGCATACCGGCGCCGATTTCAGCGCCGACCTCGCTGCCGGGCCCGACGCCGTACCCGGCGCTTTCCCCGCGCAGGCACCTGCGGTGGACCAAGAGCAGCCGGTGTTCGCCGAGGCGATGCCCGCCGCCGGGAACCAGCCCGCGTTCGCCGTCGCCTCCGCCCAGCCCTGGGGCAGCGCGCAGGCGGGGCAGGCCGATTTCGCCCCCGGCACCGCCCAGGGCGCGTACGCCGCGGCCGTCGCCGCCCAGGGCCACGCGCCGAACGGCGTGCTCCCGGCCGAGGCCCGACACGCCGCACCCGGCCGGCCCCACCCCGAACAGCAGAGCCCGCAGGGCGCCGACGCGCCGGAGTACGCGCCGCTCACCGACGAGCAGGGCGAGGTCCCCGAGCCCCTGCCCATCGGCCGGTTCGTGCCGGTCGAGGGCTCCGTCCCGACCACCCCGCACCTCGCGCCGACGCCGCCGCGCCCCCTGGTCATCCCGCAGGACGACCTGGAGGCCGAGCAGTTCGCCGTCCAGCGGCCCATCGGCGCCCCGGCCGAGCCCACGGAGCCCGAAGGCGCCGTCCCCGCCGTCCCCATGCCCGCCCCGCGCGACGGCGCCGAGCCCATGGCGGTGGACGCCGGGCAGGCCGCCGAGGCCGCGCCGTCCGTGGATTCCCCTGTACCTCCGGTGGTGGCCCCGGCCGAGTTCCCGGCCGCCCCCGGAACGGCCGACCCGGCCGACGAGTTGGACGAGGCCGACGAAGTCATCTCGTTCGAACCGATCGAAGCGAACGAAGTGACCGAAGTGGCCGAAGCACCTGAGATGGCCGAAGTGGCCGAAGCACCCGCGATGACCGAAGCACCCGCGACCGAAGCACCGCAAGCGCCGCAAGCGCCCGAGACGGCGGAAGGCCCCGAGCTCCTCGCGGCCGGCGACGCCCCGGAAGCGGCCCAGGCACAGGCACCGGTACCGGCCGCCGCCGAAGCCCCGGGCCTCCTCATCATCGAAGAGGACCCCGCGGAGGCGGCCGCGCCCCTGACCTCCCCGGGCACCGCGGCGCCCGGCTACGCCGACGCCGAGCGCGAGGCCGTGCTGCGCGTCATGCGCGAGCGCCGCGACATCCGCAACGGCTTCCGCCGCGACCCCATCCCGCACGAGGTGCTGCTGCGCGTCCTGGAAGCGGCCCACACGGCACCGTCCGTCGGCCACTCCCAGCCCTGGGACTTCGTGGTCATCAAGTCCGCCGAGACCCGGCGCACCATGCACGAACTGGCCCAGCGCCAGCGCGACGCGTACGCCAAGTCCCTGCCCAAGGGCCGCGCGAAGCAGTTCAAGGAACTGAAGATCGAGGCCATCCTCGACACCCCGGTGAACATCGTCGTCACCGCCGACCCCACCCGCGGCGGCCGCCACACCCTCGGCCGGCACACCCAGCCGCAGATGGCCCCCTACTCCTCGGCGCTCGCCGTCGAGAACCTCTGGCTCGCCGCCCGCGCCGAGGGCCTCGGCGTCGGCTGGGTCAGCTTCTTCGACGAGCGCGAGATGGTCCGCGCCCTCGGCCTGCCCGAGCACCTCGAAGTCGTCGCCTACCTCTGCGTGGGATACGTCGACGAGTTCCCGGACGAGCCCGAGCTGATGCAGGCCGGCTGGTCCAAGCGGCGCCCGCTGTCCTGGGTCGTCCACGAGGAGACGTACGGCCGCCGCGCGCTGCCCGGCGAGGACCCGCACGACCTGCTCGCGGAGACCGTCACCAACATCCGCCCGCTGGACGCCAAGGCGCTCGGCGAGGCGTGGGAACGCCAGAAGCGGATGACCAAGCCGCCGGGCGCCCTCGGCATGCTGGAGATCATCTCCGCCCAGCTCTCCGGGCTGTCCCGGATGTGCCCGCCGCCGATCCCGGAGCCCGCGGCCGTCGCGATCTTCGCGGGCGACCATGGCGTGCACGCCCAGGGCGTCACCGCCTGGCCGCAGGAGGTGACCGCGCAGATGGTCGCCAACTTCCTCGGCGGCGGCGCGGTCTGCAACGCCTTCGCCAACCAGGTGGGCGCCGAGGTCTGCGTCATCGACGTGGGCGTGGCGAGCGAACTGCCGGCCACGCCGGGCCTGCTGCCCCGCAAGGTCCGCGCGGGCACCGCCGACATGACGACCGGGCCCGCCCTGACCCGCGAAGAGGTCAAGGCGGCCATCGAGGTCGGCGTCGAGACGGCCCGCGACCTCGTGGCCGCGGGCAACAAGGCGCTCCTCACCGGCGAGATGGGCATCGCGAACACCACCGCGTCCGCGGCGCTGATCTCCGTCTACACCGAGGTGGACCCCGCCGAGGTCACCGGCCGGGGCACCGGCATCAACGACGAGATGCACGCCCGCAAGGTCGAGGTGGTCCGGCGCGCCCTGGAGCTGCACCAGCCCGACCCGGCCGACCCGATCGGCGTCCTCGCGGCGGTCGGCGGCCTGGAGCACGCCGCCATGGTGGGCCTCCTCCTGGGCGGCGCGTCCCTGCGCACGCCGGTGATCCTGGACGGCGTGAGCGCCGGCGCGGCCGCCCTGGTCGCCCGCGCCATCGCCCCCGAGGTCCTCGCGGCCTGCATCGCGGGCCACCGCAGCGCCGAGCCCGGCCATGTCGCGGCCCTCAACAAGCTGGGCCTGCGCCCGCTGGTCGACCTGGACCTGCGTCTCGGCGAGGGCACGGGCGCGCTGCTCGCCCTGCCGATCGTCCAGAGCGCCGCCCGCGCGATGCACGAGGTGGCCACGTTCGACTCGGCGGGCGTCACCGAGAAGTAGCCGAGCCGGGGCGAGCACCCCACGCGGCGGAGCCGCACGGTGTCGCAGCCGCGGCGGGGCGGGGCTCGGGGGAAAACCCCGACCCCGCCCCCGCCATACTGAACCCGCACGTCAACGCAGCCGCTCCACCGCCGCAGCGGCCCGCACCCCTCAAGACTCCGCCCGTACGAGGAGCCGCACAGCCATGGCCGAACACCCCGCCTACCCCGTAGGCCTCCGCCTCGAAGGCCGCCGCGTCGTCGTCCTCGGCGGCGGCCAGGTCGCCCAGCGCCGGCTGCCCGCCCTGATCAAGGCAGGCGCCGACGTCCTCCTCGTATCCCCCTCGGCGACCCCCTCGGTGGAGGCGATGGCCGACGCGGGCGAGATCACCTGGACCCGGCGGCGCTACGAGGACGGCGACCTCCAAGGCGCCTGGTACGCCCTGATCGCCACCAGCGACGCCGACGCCAACACCCGCGCGTCGGCGGAGGCGGAGGCGCACCGCGTCTGGTGCGTACGGTCCGACGACGCCGAGGCGGCCACCGCCTGGACCCCGGCCACCGGCCGCTCCGAGGGCGTCACCGTCGCCGTGCTCAGCAGCGACGTGCAGGACCGCGACCCGCGCCGCACCGCCGCCATCCGCGACGCGGTCGTGGAGGGCCTGCGCGACGGCAGCCTCGTCGCCCCGCACCTGCGCACCCGGACCCCGGGCGTCGCCCTGGTCGGCGGCGGCCCCGGCGACCCCGACCTGATCACCGTGCGCGGCCGCCGGCTGCTCGCGGCGGCGGACGTCGTCATCGCCGACCGGCTCGGCCCGCGCGACCTCCTGGACGAACTGCCGCCGCACGTCGAGGTCATCGACGCCGCGAAGATCCCCTACGGGCGCTTCATGGCCCAGGAGGCCATCAACAACGCCCTGATCGAGCACGCCAAGCAGGGCAAGGCCGTCGTCCGGCTCAAGGGCGGCGACCCCTACGTGTTCGGGCGGGGCATGGAGGAGGCGCAGGCCCTCGCCGAGGCGGGCATCGCCTGCACGGTCGTGCCGGGCATCTCCAGCTCGATCTCGGTCCCCTCCGCCGCGGGCATCCCGGTCACCCACCGGGGCGTCGCCCACGAGTTCACGGTGGTCAGCGGCCACGTGGCGCCCGACGACGAGCGCTCCCTGGTCGACTGGCCCGCCCTGGCCAGGCTGCGCGGCACGCTCGTGATCCTGATGGGCGTCGACAAGATCGGCAAGATCGCCGAGGCCCTCATCGCCCACGGCCGTACGGCGGACACCCCGCTGGCGCTGATCCAGGAGGGCACCACGGCCGCCCAGCGCCGCGTGGACGCCACGCTCGGCACGGTCGCCGAGGCGGTCCGCACCCACGAGGTCCGGCCCCCCGCGGTCATCGTCATCGGGGACGTCGTCCGGGTCGGCCCGCAGGCCCTGGCCTAGACAGGCGGGGGCCCTGGCCCGCCATCCGAGTAACCAGCGGTAACGGAACACGCTCCCGGCCGTTGGCACCCCACCCACGACAAGGCAGTATCACCCTGTGGCTGATCTCATCACCGTCGACGACCCCGACGACCCCCGCCTGCGCGACTACACGGGCCTGACCGACGTCGAGCTGCGCCGCAGGCGCGAACCGGCCGAGGGCCTGTTCATCGCGGAGGGCGAGAAGGTCATCAGACGGGCCAAGGACGCCGGCTACGAGATGCGCTCGATGCTGCTGTCGGCCAAGTGGGTCGACGTCATGCGGGACGTCATCGACGAACTCCCCGCACCCGTGTACGCGGTCAGCCCGGACCTCGCCGAACGGGTCACCGGCTACCACGTGCACCGCGGCGCCCTGGCCTCGATGCAGCGCAAGCCGCTGCCCACGGCCGACGAACTCCTCGCGACCCACCGCCGGGTGGTCGTCATGGAGGCGGTGAACGATCACACGAACATCGGTGCGATCTTCCGGTCGGCGGCCGCCCTCGGCATGGACGCGGTGCTGCTCTCGCCGGACTGCGCGGACCCCCTCTACCGGCGCTCGGTGAAGGTGTCGATGGGCGCGGTCTTCTCGGTGCCGTACGCCCGTCTGGAGTCCTGGCCCAAGGGCCTGGAGGGCGTGCGCGAGGCCGGTTTCAGCCTGCTCGCCCTGACCCCGGACGAGAAGGCGAAGTCCCTGGACGAGGTGGCCCCGCACCGCATGGACCGCGTCGCGCTGATGCTCGGCGC
The DNA here is from genome assembly GCF_040629635.1 of Streptomyces sp. NPDC005898. Taxonomy (NCBI): domain Bacteria; kingdom Bacillati; phylum Actinomycetota; class Actinomycetes; order Kitasatosporales; family Streptomycetaceae; genus Streptomyces; species Streptomyces sp. NPDC005898. The sequence goes on from NZ_JBEXWC010000015.1 coordinate 60,156, forward strand.
GGAGGGCGACGGCCTCTCCACCCAGGCCCTGGTCGCGGCCGACGAGTGGGTCCGCATCCCGATGACCCACGGCGTGGACTCGCTGAACGTGGGCGCGGCGGCGGCGGTCGCCTTCTACGCGGTGGCGACGGGACGCCCGCACCTCTGACGGGACGCCCGCACCTCTGACGGGGCGCCCGTGCCTCCGACCGGGCATCCGTGCCCCCGATCGGGCATCCGTGCCTCTGACGGGGTGTCCGCAGCCCTGACGGGGCGCCCGCATCCCTGACCGGACGCCCGCACCTCTGACGGGACGCCCGTGCCCCTGACGGGGTGTCCGCATCCCTGACGGGACGCTCGCACCTCTGACGGGGCGCCCATATCCCTGACGGGGCGTCCGCATCCCTTACCGGACGCCCGTAACTCCTGCGGCCCCCGTCAGGTGCCGGGCGTCTGCCCCGGCTCGGCCGGGCCGCTCTGGGACGTCGTCCCCCGCTGCGGCACGTCCACGTCGCCGAGGCTCCGCGCGGGACCCTGGCAGCCCTGCGCCGCCGCGATGCCCAGCGCCACCAGCAGGGTGACGACCACGAACACGAACAGCCGCTGGCGCAGCAGCCGCGGATTGGCGGGCATCATCCTGCGCCCCGACCCGCTGGTGCGCGGCCCCTGCCTGCCGGTGCCGCTGCGCGGGGCGGGCCTGGCGCCGGAACGCGGCGCGTTCCGCGCGGCCGACGGCCGGGACCCGGTCCGCGAGACGCCGGGCCTGGACGCACCGGTCCGTGAGGAACCAGTCCGTGAGGAACCAGTACGTGAGGAACCGGTCCGCGAGGTGCCCGGCCGGGGCGCGGCGGGGCGCGGCGGGGGAGTGCCGCCGGGGGCGGGCCGCCGCTGGGTGCGCTGTTCGGCGTAGCTCTCGGCGAGCCGTCCCGTCGGCCGGTCGTGGTCCTGACGCGGCGCCGGGGGCCGTACGTCGCCGAGGCCCTGCGCCTCCCGGGCGGCGATCTCCTTGAGGCGCAGCGACAGTTGCAGCGTGCTCGGCCGCTCCTCGGGGTCCTTGGCGAGGCAGGCGCGGATCAGCGGCGCCAGGGAATCCGGCACGCCGTGCAGCTGCGCCTCCTCGTGCACCACCCGGTACAGCATGACCTCGGAACTGCCCTGCCCGAAGGGTGAGTCGGCCATGCCCGCGTACGCGAGGGTCGCGCCGAGCGCGAAGACGTCGGTGGCGGGTGTGACGGCGGCGCCCCGCACCTGCTCGGGGGCGAGGAAACCGGGCGAGCCCACGGCCGTCCCCACGTGCGTGAGCGTCGAGGCGCCGGTGGCCCACGCGATGCCGAAGTCGATGATCCGGGGCCCCTTGGGGGACAGCAGGATGTTCGACGGCTTCAGGTCGCGGTGGACGACACCCGCCTCGTGCACGGCGACGAGCCCCTCGGCGAGGGCCGAGCCGACCACGGCCACGTCGGCCGCGGCGAGCGGCCCCTCGGCGGCGACCTTGTCGTGCAGCGAGGGACCGGGGACGTACTGCGTGGCGAACCACGGCCGGTCCGCGTCGAGGTCGGCGGCGACGAGCCGCGCCGTGCAGCCGCCGCGAATGCGCCGGGCGGCAGAGACCTCGCGGGCGAACCGCGACCGGAACTCCTGATCCTCCGCCAGGTCCGGCCGGATCACCTTCAACGCGACGCGCTGGCCCCGCCGGTCGGAGCCCAGATAGACGACACCCATGCCGCCGGCGCCCAGGCGCCTGTGCAGCCTGAACGAGCCGACGACACGCGGGTCCTCGCGCCGGAGCCGCATCATCGCCATGTCCATCCCCGCTACCCGGTCCGTCTGACGAGCCACAGCTTACGTTTCCACGGGCGGGCACGTGCAGAGGCCGCGCCCTCGCGAGGCGATCGATTGTCAGTGCCGGGTGGGAAAATCGAAGAGTGGTCAGGGAGCGGGGGACACGCGGCCGTTGGCGCCGGCCCCGACTCCAACCATCCAGCGCCGAAGGGGGATTGATCCCGTGAAGGGTGACCGCGTGGAGATAGTCGTGGACGCGGGGGACACGACGAAGACGTACGAGGTGGTGGCGAGCCGGGCGGGCCGACGGGTGGAGACGGCGGTGCGCAGAGGAGTGGTGGAAGTGAGCGAAGTCACCCGTACCGGCTCGGTGGTGCGTACGGCCAGGTTCATGGCGACCCGGGTCCTGGCCCTGGTCGAGCAGCCCGTCCCCAGGGCGGACGACTCCGAGACCTCGGCCCGCCCCCTCCGGGAAGACCCTGAGACCTAGGTCTCCGTCTCCACCCAGGGGAGTACATGCGCGGGGGCCGCTCATCCTCCGGGAGGCCGACCAATCGGTACGAGGGCATGACGCCAGGGGGTGTCCACCCACCTAAATTTGAGGTCAAGCGGCGAGTGCAGCACTCGTCCCCCGAGGTCAGCCACTCGCCGCTGCCAGATCCACATCGGAAACGGTCAGGAGAGGAACCATGGCGGACACGGCACCGCGGACCATGCTCCGCACGCAGGGGCGCAGGTTCTCCGCGTTCGGCGCCCGCCCGTCCGGCACGCGCCACCCGCTGGTGGCGACGGCCATGGTCCTCCCGCTGGCAGCCCTGCTCGTGGTCGTCTTCGGCGGCTGGGAAGCAGTGGTCACACAAGCGTCGTCCGTAGGCGTGATGCTGGGGCGCTGAGCGGCGCCCCGGGCCCGGAAGAGCGGTCCGGGCGGGGACATCCGGCCAGGAAACCCCGTGGGGACGGGGGTGCGGCGGACGGCACAGATGCCCGCGCAGCTGGGGAGCTGCGCGGGCATCACCACGCCCACGAGCCCCTCGGACGAGCCGCTCCGAGTAACCGCCCGGGGGCGCCCGACCCACCCCCACACCGTCCCCGCCAGTCACCGGGGCCCGTCAGTCCAGCGAGTCCGGCGGCCCGCTCGTTCTCCCGCCCGTTCGGGCGCGACCCCTGATCACACCAGCGGAGTGCCGGAGCGTGTCCGCCCTGCCCGCCCCCACGCCAGCCCCGACAGTCACCGGGGCCCGTCCGTCCAGCGAGTCCGGCGGCCCGCTCGTCCTCCCGCCCGTTCGGGCGTAGGCCTGACCACATCAACGGAGCGCCGGATGCGCTCGCCCCCGCCTGCCCCCGCAGGAGGCCCCCGCCCCGGACTGCGTACGCTTCGGCCGGTAAGTCCGCCCACGTACCCCAGGGGACCCGTGACCACCCTCCTCCCCGCGCTGGCCGCCACGGCCCGTCGCGCCGCTCACCCGCGTGCGGGCCACTGCCGCTGCGGTGCGGGCGAAGGCGTCGGTGCCGTTCTCGCGGACCGTCCTGACGCCACCGTCGTGCGCCACGGCGACATCGTCGCGAAGGCCCACGCCGAGGAGACGGAACCGGCAGACCTGGCGGTACGCCTCGCCGTGGCCGAGCGACTCCCGGACGTCCTGCTGCCGCCCCTGTCCGCCGTCCCCACCGCGCTGCACGGCCGCCTGGTCACCTGCTGGCCCCACGGCACCCCCGTGGACCGCGACGACCCGGACGCGGCCCCTTGGGAGGCCGCCGCCACTCTCCTGGCGAGGTTGCACCGCACCGACCCGGCGGCCCTCCCGAGCCCGCTGCCCGCCATGCGGGGCCCGGCCAAGGCGGCCCGCGCCGTCGGGCGTCTCCGCGCGGCCGGTCCGCATCGCGCCGCGCCCACGGTCCTGCGGGCCTGGCGGGCCCTGCCTGCCTGGGCGCGCGACGAGGGCCCCGCCCCCGGCCCGCCGCGCCTGTGCCACGGCGACCTCCACCTCGGCCAGCTCGTGCGCACCCCGGACGGCACCTGGCTGCTGATCGACGTGGACGATCTCGGCGCGGGCGACCCCGCCTGGGACCTGGCCCGCCCCGCCGCCTGGTACGCGTGCGGACTGCTCGCCCCGCAGGAGTGGACCCGCTTCCTGGACGCCTACCGCGCGGCCGGCGGCCCGGCCGTGCCGGCCGGCGGCGCCGACCCCTGGCCGGCCCTCGACGTCCCGGCCCGCGCGCTGACCGTGCAGACGGCCGCCCTCGCGATCGCCAAGGCCGTCGCCGCCGACCGCCCCCTGGACGAGGTCGAGCAGGCCGTGATCGACGCCTGCGGCCGGATGGCCCCGGCCTGAGCCGAGGGTCCGCCCGCCCGCCCGAGTTGGCCCGGGAGGCGACGAAGTAGGGTGCGACGCACCGAAGCCGGGCAGAGATCCGGCGAAGCAGTCACCACCGGCGAGGAGTTGAGCCGTCCATGCAGTGCCCCAAGTGTCACGCACCGATGCACACGTACAACCGCAATGGCGTCCAGATCGAGCAGTGCAGCGGCTGTCGCGGCATCTTCCTGGACTACGGCGAGCTGGAGTCCCTGACCCGCCTGGAGGCCCAGTGGGGCGGCCAGCAGGCCCCGCCGCCGCCCGCGCCCCCGCAGGCCTACCCGGCCGCGCCGGCCCCCGCCTGGGGTGCCCCGCACGGCGGCCACGGCGGTCACTACGGGCACGGCAAGCGCCACCAGAGCTTCGGGCACATGCTCTTCTCCTCCTGAGAAGCCCCGGAACGACGAAGCCCCCGGCCGTGGAGACGGCCGGGGGCTTCGGGGGTGGTGCGCGATACTGGGATTGAACCAGTGACCTCTTCCGTGTCAGGGAAGCGCTCTCCCGCTGAGCTAATCGCGCGGGCTTGTCCTGCGTGTGCTGCGTACTGCGTGCGCGATACTGGGATTGAACCAGTGACCTCTTCCGTGTCAGGGAAGCGCTCTCCCGCTGAGCTAATCGCGCGGGTTCGACCTTCGGGAGCACACCGTCGAGACGGTCTCCGTAAAGATCAGTGGACGATACTGGGATTGAACCAGTGACCTCTTCCGTGTCAGGGAAGCGCTCTCCCGCTGAGCTAATCGTCCTTGGAGGTGGAGACGGGATTTGAACCCGTGTAGACGGCTTTGCAGGCCGTTGCCTCGCCTCTCGGCCACTCCACCAGGAGTGCGGGGTCTCGGGAAGATCCCCCACGTTCCTGCGAGCGGACGACCAGGTTCGAACTGGCGACCTCAACCTTGGCAAGGTTGCGCTCTACCAACTGAGCTACGTCCGCTTGTCTTTCCCGGCCCGCTTGCGCGTCCCGGCGACGTGTTGAACTCTAGCGGATTCCTGGGCCAGTACAAAAACGCGTTTGCGCAGCGTGCTGCGCTGTCGCCGGTCCGGGGCGCCGCCAGGACGCCGGTCATAGACTCGCAGCCGTGCACAACCCCCCTCCGGCGTCCTCACCGGCGCTCCCTCCCATGGCGCGGTTCGGCGGCCTCGTGGCCACCGGCCTGCGCGACGTGACCAGCGACCCTTCGGCCCTGGACTCCGCCGGCTTCTGGGCGGTGTCCGCGGATTTCGAGGGAGGTCTGGTCTGCGCCCGCTTCGACGACGTACGCGAAGAGGCCGTGCCCGCTCCCGTGCCGGGGAGGTGGCAGGGGCCCGCGAGCGGCGACTGGACGTCCTCCCTCGACCGCGCCGCGTACACGGAGGGCGTACGAAGGGTGCGCGCGTACATCGCGAAGGGCGAGGTCTATCAGGCGAACCTCTGCCGAATTCTGTCCGCGCCCGTCCCGCCCGACGCCGACGTGGACGCCCTGACGGCCCTCCTCGCGCGCGGGAACCCCGCCCCGTACGCAGGAACGATTCGCCTGCCCGCGCACGGCGTGGAGACGGCCACCGCCTCCCCGGAGCTCTACCTGCGCCGCCGGGGCCGCGTCGTGGAGTCCGGCCCCATCAAGGGCACCGGGCGCACGGAGGCGGACCTCCTGGACAAGGACTACGCCGAGAACGTGATGATCGTGGACCTCGTCCGCAACGACCTGGGGCGCGTCTGCGCGACCGGCTCGGTGACGGTCCCAGACCTCTGCGCGGTGGAGAAGCACCCCGGCCTCGTCCACCTCGTCTCCACCGTCCACGGCGAGCTGTGCCCGGACGCCGGCTGGCCGGAACTGTTCGCGGCGACCTTCCCGCCCGGCTCCGTCACCGGCGCCCCCAAGTCCAGCGCCCTGCGGATCATCGAGGAACTGGAGACGGCCCCCCGGGGCCCGTACTGCGGTGGCATCGGGTGGGTGGACGCCGACCGGGGCACCGGAGAGCTGGCCGTCGGCATCCGGACCTTCTGGATCGACCGGGCCGAGGGAATGCTGCGCTTCGGCACGGGAGCGGGCATCACCTGGGGCTCGGACCCCGAGGGGGAGTGGCGGGAGACCGAGCTGAAGGCCGCGCGGCTGCTGGCGGTAGCGTCGGGGGCGTACGAAGCGAGCGGAGGAACCTGAACGTGAAGATATGGCTCAACGGCGGGCTGCGGGACATCGACTCCGCGCGGGTCTCCGTGCTCGATCACGGCCTCACGGTGGGCGACGGCGTCTTCGAGACGGTGAAGTCCGTCGAGGGCAGGCCCTTCGCCCTCACCCGCCACCTGGACCGGCTCGCCGGCTCCGCGCGGGGCCTCGGGCTGCCGGAACCCGACCTCGACGAGGCGCGCCGCGCCTGCGTCGCCGTCCTGGAGGCCAACCCGCTGCCCCTGGGACGCCTGCGGATCACCTACACCGGAGGCCTGTCGCCGCTCGGCTCGGACCGCGGCGACCAGGGCACCACCCTGATCGTGGCCCTCGGCGAGGCCGTGCGCCGCCCCGACGCCACCGCCGTGATCACGGTCCCCTGGACCCGCAACGAACGCGGCGCCCTGACCGGCCTGAAGACCACCTCGTACGCGGAGAACGTCGTCGCCCTCGCCCGCGCCCACGAGAAGGGCGCCTCGGAGGCGCTGTTCCCGAACACCGTCGGGCAGCTCTGCGAAGGCACCGGCTCCAACGTCTTCGTCGTGCTCGACGGCGAGATCCTCACCCCGCCGCTCGCCTCCGGCTGCCTCGCGGGCATCACCCGCGCCCTGGCCGTCGAATGGACGGGCGCCCGCGAGAGCGACCTGCCGATGGACGTCCTGGAGCGCGCCGACGAGGTCTTCCTGACCTCGACCCTGCGCGACGTCCAGGGTGTCCACCGCATCGACGGGCGCCAGCTGACCGCCGCCCCGGGCCCGGTGACCACCAAGGCGATGCGGACGTTCGACGAGCGGGCCGCCGCTGATCTGGATCCCTGAGCCGCGGGGCGGGTAGAACCTGTGGGATGACCACCACTCTGCGGCCCAGCGGGCCGCTTCAGCGCAGCGCCGAGGGCGGCAGGGCGCGCACGTACGACGTCTGCGTGAACAGCCGCCCCGTCGGCTCCGTCGCGCTCGCCACCGACGAGGTCTTCGGCCCGGCCGTGTGCCGCGTGCGCGACCTGCGGATCGCCGGGCCGGACCGCCGCCGCGGGCGCGGCACCGTGGCCGCGCTCGCCGCGGAGGAGGTCGCGCGGGGCTGGGGCTGCGAGCGCGTCGAGGTCGACGTGCCCGCGGAGGCGGCCGAGGCGCTGCGCCTCGTGCGGGCGCTCGGCTACGTGGAGCGCAACCGCCGCATGGCCAAGCCGGTGCCGGCCGAGCCCGCCGCGCTGCCGCCGGGCGTCACGGGGCGGCCGATGACCCGGGACGAGTACGAGGTGTGGCTGGCGCGGGCCAAGCGGCAGTACGCGCAGTCCTGGATCAAGCGCGGTGTGCCCGAGGCCCAGGCCCACGCCAAGTCCGAGGCCGACCACGCCAAGGGCCTGCCCCAAGGGCTCGCCACCCCCGGCGTCCTGCTGAGCGTGCTCACGCGGGATGCCGCCACGGTCGGTCACCTGTGGCTCAGGATCGGCGACGACGACGCGTTCGTCTTCGACGTCGAGGTGGACGAGCCCCACCGGGGGCGCGGGCACGGCCGTTCCCTGATGCTCCTCGCCGAGGCGCAGACCCGAGCGGCGGGCCGCGACCGCATCGCCCTCAACGTCTTCGCGGGCAACACCCCGGCCCTGCGCCTGTACGACTCCCTCGGCTACGAGCCGATCACGTACTGCCTCTACAAGCCGCTGCTCTAGACCGCCTCACGGCCGGACCGCCTCACGGCCGGGCCGTCTCGTGGCGAGCCGCCTCGTGGTCAGGCGCCTTCGGCAGCCGCCAGGAGGCGGTCGGCGATCTCCTCGACGCGCTGCCGCAGGCCCTCTTGGCTCTTGCCGCCGTCCAGGCGCTCGCCGCCGATGACGTACGTCGGCGTGCCGGTGACGCCGATGGCCTTGCCCTCGGCCTGGTCGGCGTCGACGATCAGGATGTGCCGGCCGTCGACCAGGGCGGTGTCGAACTCCTCCGCGTCCAGGCCCAGTTCCCGGGCGGTGTCCACGAGGAAGGGCTCGCCCCTGCGGTCGAGATCCTCGACCCCGGCGAGCACCGCCTCGACGTACGGCCAGCCCTTGCCCTGCTCGAAGGCCTCCTCCGCGGCCTGGGCGGCGGCGAAGGAGTGCTTGTGCTTCTCCAGGGGGAAGTGGCGCAGGCGCAGCTCGACGCGGTCGCCGTAGCGGGCGCGCAGGGCGCGCACGTCGTCCAGGGCGGTACGGCAGTCGGGGCACTGGAGCTCGCACCAGACGTCGACGACGACGGGGCGGAGGGGGTGGTGGGCAGGGGAGTCGCTCATGGGCACAGTCTTCCAGCCCCCGGGGCGGCCTCCCGACCGGGACCGGAGGCGACCAGGACGCCGACCGGCACCTGGGGAGGAGCCGGGACCCCGGGATGACCCGGATATGTCCCTGAGGTCCGCCGCCGGGCGTGGCTCCGCGGCCCCCGCTCGGTGCAGGATGGAGGGGAGGACAGGGCCATTGCGGCCGACGCCCGTATTCCTGGAGGACCGGATGATTGCCGAGACCGTCTGTTCCGCCGTCTCCGCGGCCGGGCTCGGCATCGCCGCGGTCACGGCCTACCGCAGGCGCTTCCTCGCCGCCGCCCGTCTCGCCGCGTACTCCCTGGTGCCCATAGGACTCGTGCTGACCGGCGTCGTCGGGTGGGCGGCGGACACCGCGTTCAGCCTCAAGGCGTGGGTCGGCTTCGGGGTGCTCGGCGCGGCCTGGCTGATGTTCCTGGGGACGCGCGCGGTGGAGCGCCGCAGGGGCGGCACCCGCGAGGAGCGCAAGGCCGCGAAGGCCGCCCGGCGCGAGGCGGTGGCCCCCGCCGCGTCGGCGCCCTCGCTCGGCCAGGGCGGCGCCCGCCCGGCCGCCGCGAAGCCCGCCGCCAGGCCGAAGGCCGCCGCGCCCGCGGAGGACTTCAGCGACATCGAGGCGATCCTCAAGAAGCACGGCATATGAGGGCTTTCGGTTACCGGCTCATCGGGGGCCGGCGCGGCGCTCGGGGGCGTGGGCCCACCGCGTAGTCCTTGCCGCGCACGCCGGGCCGCGCGCTCCCCGCCGGGCACGGCCGCTCCCTCGTTCGAGTGCGGCCCGACCCGCCGGGCGGCGCGCGGGTGAACGGCCGTGGGCCATGGGCGGAACGCACCGGGCACGGGACTTTGGCCTGTTCACGGGTTCCGGCGAACTCCCCTCCCGCCCGGGCGTGTTGGTCGGCGGGCACCGGCCGCCTGCGTCATCATCACGACGAGATGCTTGACACCCCTACACAGGGCGATGCCGCACCGCCGGACGACGGACGGCGAGCGGCCCCGGACCCGACGCGACGACCCGCCGACGCAGAGCGGCACGCCACCGACGAAGAATCGCGAGGCTGCCTCTTCGCCCTCTCCCAGCCGCCACTGATGATCTTCCTGACGGTGGTCGGCATGCTGATCCTGCTGGCGTCGCTGCACGACCTGCTGCTGCTCTAGCCGCGGTCGCCCCGCCGACCACCCCGCCGGCCGCTCCGCCGGTCGCTGTCGCGTCGGCCGCGCGCTAGCCCGCCGCTTCCTTGCGGCGGGCGCGGTAGGCCGCCACGTGCAGCCGGTTGCCGCAGGTGCGGCTGTCGCAGTAGCGGCGCGAGCGATTGCGGGAGAGGTCGACGAACGCGCGCCGGCAGTCCGGCGCCTCGCAGCGCCGCAGCCGCTCCTGTTCCCCGGCGACCACGAAGAAGGCCAGGGCCATCCCGCCGTCGGCGGCCAGGTGGTCCGCGATGGACGCCCCCGGCGCGAAGTAGTGGATGTGCCAGTCGTGACCGTCGTGGTCGGTGAGCCGGGGCGTGGTGCCCGCCGCCGCGACGAGTTCGTTGATGATCGTCGACGCGGTCCGCGGCTCGGGGTTCGCGAAGACCTCCGCGAAGCGGGCGCGGACCCGGCGCACCCCTTGGAGGTCACGCTCCGCGAGCGTCCCCACGTCGCTCACCTTGTGGCTCCGTGCGAAGTCGCCGAGCGCCGCCACGTCCGCGAGTGCGTCGGCGCCGGCCTCCTCCGGTGCGGTGTTCACCAGATCGACCACGGCGTCGAGGGAACACCGGGTGTCGTGGGTGATCAGCACGATTCGCTCCCTGGCCTGGGGATGGCGGGGGTCCCCCGCTCATGGAGAGCCGGGGAACGGTGCCCGCGGATGCTGGCCGATGCTAGCGGCTTCCCCCCGGCACGCACCGGCGCCGTCGCCGCGGGGGTTCCGCGGCGACGGCGCCGGTGCCTGCTTCCTGTTCGCCTTGTGTCGTCGTGTCGTGGCTGTGTGCGCCGTCGCCCCGAGTCGGACGGCGCGAGGAGATCTCGACGCCTGCGCGCCGCTAACTTTCGGCCAGGATGTGGGACAGCTCCGTGTCGAGATCGAAGTGGCGGTGCTCCGTGCCGGGGGGCACGGCCGCGTCGGTTCGCTTCAGGAAGGATTCCAGGGCCCGCGCCGGGGCCTCGAGCAGGGCCTCGCCCTCCGGGGAGCTCAGGGCGATGCAGACGACGCCCTGACCGTGGCTCCGGGACGGCCAGACTCGGACGTCGCCGGTACCGGTGGGCCGGTGCAGGCCCTCGGCGAGGAGGTCGCGGGCGAAAACCCACTCGACCGTCTCCTCGGCTCCGGTGTGGAAGGTGGCGTGCACGGCGTAGGGATCGGCCGTGTCATACCGCAGTCCTGCGGGTACAGGCAGTGAGGACTCGCTCGACACAACGAGGCGCAGGTGCAGCTCGCAGCTGACCGTGGTGTTCATAAGCGCCAGGGCCTTTCGCTCAGTGTGCGCTCGGGGATTCGCACGTCGGCGAAATCGACATGCCACCTACGGTGGCGTTGTAAACCCCTCTGAGGGTTTTGGGTGTCTTTAGGTAGCTCGTTTGGCGGGTTCTCTCTCCCGCCCATGCGTCCATTCCGGTGACGGGTTTCCGTCCGGTAGGGTTTGGCCGTATGAATACGGGGAGTAACGAACCCGCGGAGGTCGCCGAACCGGCCACCGGGGCAGAGACCGAGCAGCCACTCGGATCGCGGGCGCCGCAGTACGTCCAGGCCCGCCGGATGCTGCACCTGAGCTGGCAGGTGGGCGTCTTCGTCGTGGGGCTCGCGGTCGTCGTCGCGGGCATCATCATGCTGCCGCTGCCCGGCCCGGGATGGCTGGTGATCTTCGGCGGCATGGCGATCTGGGCGACCGAGTTCGTCTGGGCCCAGCTGGTGCTGCGCTGGACGAAGCGCAAGGTCACGGAGGCCGCGCAGCGTGCGCTCGACCCCGCGGTGCGCCGCCGGAACATCATCTTGACGACCGTCGGCCTGGTCATCGTCGCGGTGCTGGTCGCCATCTACGTCTGGAAGTTCGGCATCACGATGCCGTGGAAGATCAAGGAGTGACCGGTGGTGGCTCCGAGGCGGTCGGAAGCACCCGCTGACATGCGGTAATGTTCTCTGTGCGCCCGGGCGATTAGCTCAGTGGGAGAGCGCTTCGTTCACACCGAAGAGGTCACTGGTTCGAACCCAGTATCGCCCACCCCGGATTGCGGCCCGGAGGCTTTCAGCCTCCGGGCCGTTGTCGTATTCCCGTGTCTTGCAAGGGAATTGACGGATCCGCATACCCGCCCCGCCCGACATGGCCGCCGCCCGCCCCGGTCGGGGGTGACGGTATTTCAGTTCATTCGGTGGAGCGCATTCCGGAACCGCCGCGCGTCGCGCAGGCGTTGTTCATATGTCGCGCCGACGGCCAGGAGCAGCAGCCCCGCGAGCGCCGGCGGCAGCCAGCGGGGCAGCGCGCCCGCCACCTGCACGATGTACGGGGCCAGTTCGTGCAGGGCGTCCAGGGCGAGCACGACGCCGCCGAGGACCAGCGGGGCCCGCAGCCGGTGCCGGGCGCCGGCCAGGGTCAGGGCGAGCGCCGCGCCGCCGAGGAGCAGCGGGCGCTGCCAGTACGGGTCCCCCCAGGCGGCGGCGAGGCTCGGCAGCAGCGTCGTGGCGAGGCCGGGCCCGTAGGCCGTCCAGGACGACGTGTCCGGGACGCGGCGCCGGTGCAGCAGTCCGAGGAGCAGCGCGGGGACCGTCACCGGGAGCGTGTACGCCTCCGGGGTCACCACTTCCCACGAGGCGAGGCGGACCCAGCTCGCCAGGACGAACAGCGCCCCGGCCGCGTACGCCACGGGGCGGCGGTCGGGGCGGAGCGCGGTGCCCGCCGCGATGAGCCCGGCCAGACCCAGGGCGAGCGCGAGCGTGGGGGCGTGGCCCGAGGTGAGGGCGACGGCGACGGCCCCGGACGCGGCCGCCGCGATCTCGACCGGCGCCGCCAGCGGATGCCGGCCCAGGCGGGCGGCGGTGAGCGCGGCGAGGGCCGGCACGGTCAGGGCGGCCAGCCCGATGTGCTCCACGCGCAGCCCCAGCGCGGCACCGGCCGCGCAGACGAACGCGGTGGCGTACGCGACGGCCGCGCAGGCCGGCGGCGTGGCCGTGCCGGGTCGAGCTGCCGCCACGGCGCCGGCGCCGACCGGCGCACCGCCCCGCACGGCCTCCCGGCCGGCGGCGGCCAGGAACAGAGCGGTGAGTACGCCGAGGACGGCGAGGGTGGCCGCCTCGGTGGCCAGCGCGAGGAACGCGACGCTCAAAGAGGTCGCGAGCGCCAGGATCGACGCGGTCAGGGCCACCGCACGGGACGCGGCCCGGACGGCGACGCCCAGCAGGACGGCGACCACCAGGACATGCGCCGACACCCCCACGGCGTACGGCAACCGCAGCGCGGCCGGCAGGGCGAGGGCAGCGGCCCACCCCAGAACCCCCGCCCCGAACCAGGCGGCACGCCGAGCACCGGCGGCCGGGCGGTCGCCACCGACGGACGGGGTGCTGGGCCCGCCGGTCGCGGGCGGCACCGGTCCGTCCGGCGTCGTGGCGGCGGGCCCGGCCGACGGCGTGACGAGGAGGCCCGCTGTCGTGAGCAGTGCCGCGGCGACTGCCGCGAGCACCAAGGGGGCCAGGGCGGCGTGGGGCAGCGGGAGCGGGGTGAGCAGGGCGTCGCGGGCGTCCGCGGGGGTGGCCGACCAGGCGCGGGTGGCCCGGCCGAGCGGAGCGAGCAGCGCCACCGCCGCGACGGGCAGCGCCCACAGCACCGCGAGGCCCTGGACCACGGCCGACGCCCCGGCGAGCCCCCGGCGCACGGCCGCCGACGGCACGGCGCGGACGGCCGCCAACAGCGCGACACCGCAAGCCAGATGGGCCGGGACGGTCCACGCCGCCGGCAGCACGGTCCGCAGCACTCCGCCGGAAGCGGCCACCACGAGCAGACCGCCCGCGCCCGCCGCGCCGACGGAGATCTCCGCGCCCTTTGCCCGCCACGCCACCACCAGCGCGATCAGCGCGGCGAACAGCAGCAGGACGCCCGCCTGGGCCGCCGCCGTCGGATCCACCACGCGGACGGACAGCCGACCGGCGCTCGCCGCGCCCCAGAGCCCGAGCGCGCACCCGGCGACGGCAGCGGTCACGCGCACCGAGGTCACGGCCGCCGTCAGCGCGAGCACCGCGTCGAACGCCGCCGTCACGAGCAGCGCCGCCGTCATCGTGTGCTCACCGGCCTGCGCGGCCCCCGCCCAGAGGATCAGCGGGAGTTGGGCCGTGACCACCGCGATCGGCACCGGCAGGCGCAGCTCGCCGAGCAGGCGGCCGTACACCGCCCACAGCGTGGCGAGCACCGCGGAGGCGCCCGCCGCGTAGGACAGCGTGTCCACTGCGGAGAGGGCCAGATGCCGCACCGCGTACGTGTCGAGGACGGTCAGCGCGAGCCCCAGGCCCGCCACCGCCTCCGCCGTCGAGCGCAGCGAACGCCGCAGCAGCGCCACGGGAGCGCACAGCGCCGCCAGTGTCACCGCCCCGAGGACCGCGCCGCGCCCGCCGATACCCAGGTGCCCCCAGCTCACCACCGTGAAAGCGATCGCCGCGATGGTCAGCAGCACGCCGCCCAGCGCCAGCAGAACGTTCTGGACACTCGGCCCGCTGCCCCCGGGGACGGGCGGCCCGGCCGGAGTCGGAGGTGGGGCGGTGGGCGGCCGGGCGGGGTCCGCCGCGCGCAGGACGTCGAGGAGCCAGGCCCGGCGCCGCAGCAACTGCGCTCTGCGCGCCTCCAGTCGGCCCAGCTCCCAGTCGAGGACGCGCAGCTCCTCGGCCGGTGGCGGAATGTTCGTCATGCCGATGAGTGTGGTCCGCGCCACGCCGCGCGGTATCGGCGCGGATACTCAGGACGTACTCAGATCCGGCCCCAGGCGGGGCAGACTTCCCCCATGAACTGGTGCCACTACCGATTCCGCAGCCTCTGGGACCTGCCCGGAGCGCCCGCCGACGTCTACGCCGTCCTGGAACGGGTCGAGGAGTATCCGCTGTGGTGGCCGCAGGTGCGCGAGGTGACGTCCCCCGACGGCCGCAGCGGCGTCGCCCGCTTCCGCTCCTTCCTCCCCTACGACCTTCATGTGGCCGCGCAGGAACGGCACCGCGACCCGGACGCGGGCGTCCTGGAGGTCGTCATGAGCGGCGACCTGGACGGCTGGGCGCGCTGGACGGTCACGCCGGGCCCGCTGGGGACCCGGGCCCGCTACGACCAGGAGGTCGAGGTGCGGCGACCGCTGATGCGGCGCTTCGCCGTGCCCGGCAGGCCCGTGTTCCTGCTCAACCACGCGGTGATGATGAGGGCGGGGCGCAGGGGTCTCGCGGCTCATCTGGCAGCGGTTTGAAGGAAAGGCGCCTGGACCTGTATTGTTCAGTGCGTTCCCGGGCGATTAGCTCAGTGGGAGAGCGCTTCGTTCACACCGAAGAGGTCACTGGTTCGAACCCAGTATCGCCCACCACAAGAAGTTCCCGGTACCTTCCAAGGGCCACCCGTCAGGGTGGCCCTTGCTGGTTCCCGGACCGTGTCGGCGTCCGGCAGGGAAGACGCGATGACCGTCATCCACTCCTCTCCCGCCCGGGGTGACGCACGCTCCGGGCGATCGACGTCGGCCACCCGTGTGACGGGCGACGCTCAGGCGGCCGCCGGGAGTTCGGGACGTATCGGCCACGCCGGGTCCACCGCCTCCGGAGAGCCGCTCTTGGCGAACCACGCCTGGAGACCACGCGCCTGTGCCGCGTGCCACACCGCCTGCAGCGTGTGCAGCTCGGCCGGTGAGAGCCGCTCCAGGCGAGCCGCGAAACGGCGCCCCACCGCTCGTACGACATCGAGGGCGGCCTGCGCGTCCGCCGCCGCGTCATGGGCCTCGGCCAGCTCCACCTCGTAGTGCGCGCACAGGTCGCTGAGCGTGCGCCGCCCCTTGCGGTAGCGGTCCAGTTGCTTGTCCAGGACCCGCGGATCGATCACGCACAGGGACGAGCCCTCCGTGTAGCGGGCGAGCGACGAGGCGCGGTGCCTGCGCAGCTCCCGGTCCAGGATCGTCAGGTCGAACGGCGCGTTCATCACCACGATCGGCCGCCCCGCCGCGCCCTGTTCGGCCAGATCGCGCGCTATCTCCTCCATCACCGGCGCGGGCCAGCGGCCGTTGCGCTGAAGGTGATCCTCGGTCAGTCCGTGTACCGCGGTGGCCTGCTCGGGCACCGGAACGCCCGGGTTCACCAGCCAGCGGCTGATGCGCGGACGCGTACCCGCGCCCTGCTGGACGACGACGGCGGCCGACACGATCCGGTCGGTCTCGACGTCGACGCCCGTGGTCTCCGTGTCGAATGCGGCCAAGGGCCCCTCGTACCAGCACGTCATGGTGACGCAACTCCTCGATCCGGTCCGGCAGATGACGTCCATCCCCTGCCCACGCTGGTGATACCCGGGCCGTTTGCGCTGTACGCGGCCCGGAGACAACAGAGGTACAGAGCCTTGACGTTGATGGTCCGGGCAAGGAACAGCCGCTTTCGGAAGGCGTGTTGGACATGGCGCTCGCGCGGCCCGAACAGCCTGGGCTGCTGCCCGAGCGGATCGCACCGCCGCGCGGCACCCTCGCCACCACCGCCTGCATGGAGACCCTCCAGGTGGCCTATCTGCACGCCGTCGCGGCGGCCGCCGGATGCTCGCTCTCCCAGCCCTTCCCGGACAACGGCATCGACTGGCACGTCAGCCACAGCGCCCCCGGGCACACGGTCGACGACGAGGTCACCATCAAGGTCCAGCTCAAGTGCACGTACCAGATACGGCCCGACCCGGCGCGGCCCGCCTTCTCCTTCACGCTCGACAACCCGCACCTGGAGAAGTTCGCCCGCTCGCCGGTCTCGGTCCACAAGATCCTGGTCGTCATGCTCGTGCCCAGATCGCGGGAGGAGTGGCTGCGCGCCGGTCACGACCGGCTCGATCTGCGCCACTGCTGCTACTGGACCAATCTGGCCGGCCACCCCGTGACCGGCCGGCGCAGGACCACCGTGCGCATCCCGACCTCGCGGATCTTCGACGACCGCGCGCTCTGCGAGATCATGACGCGCGTCGGGACGGGAGGGAGACCCTGATGCACCGCCCCCACGACCCGGGCACGATCGATCCGGCGGTGCTCGGCGCGCTGCTCGCCCGGCACGGCTGGCAGCGGCGCGGTCGGTCCCCCGGCCGCTACGCCCGGTGGACACCGCCCGGGCCCGGCGGCAGCGGCACCAGCCTCCTCGTCCCGGAGAGCCGGGCCTATCCCGACTGCGACGATCTCCTCGGCGAGGCCCTCCTCGCGCTCTCCCGCAGCGGCTCCCCGGCCGCCCGTGACGTGCTGGTGGGGCTCGCCGTGCCCAGCGACGAGGTCCGCTGGTCACGCGATGTGCCGACGGGACCCGCGGGGGCGGTGACCTGGCCGGTGGCGGAGCGGCTGCACGCCGCGGCCCGCCGGATGCTGCTGGCCGGCGCGCTCGCCGCGCGGGCGCGCGCCGGGTATCACGGGGCGCGGCACCGCAGGCCCGCCACCGCGGCCCTGGAAGACATCCTGGTGGCCTCCGATCCGGGCGGGCAGCGGCTGACCGCGTTCGTGCCCGTCGCGAGCGGGCGGCCGCTCGCGGTCCGGCTGCACCAGGCGCTGTACGCCACCAGGGAAGCCGTCGACTACCGGCGCGCCACCGGCGGCATGGACGCCTTCGACGGCGCCGTGGCGGCGGGCGTCAGCCACGAGCTGACCGAGGCCGTCGTCGCGTTGGTGCGCGGCACCGAGGGGGCGCGCGTCGGCGTGGAGTGGGCGCCCGGCGCGGGCGTGCCGGAGGGCTGCGCGGCGCACGCCGGGCCCGTCGAGTTCTCGCCCGGTGACCTGACCGTGCTGCGCGAGGCGGGCGCCCGCTACCTGCGCACCGAGCCGTCGGTGCCGGTGCGGATCACCGGGACCGTCGTCCGCATGCGCCGCTCCTCGACGGGCGGGGCGGGCGCGGTGCGGCTGCGGGTGATCGCGGGGGCGGAGATCCCCCACGTACGGATGACCCTGGACGAGGAGGCGTACCGCGTCGCGGGCCACGCGCATCTGGTCGGGCTGCCGATCAGGGTGCACGGGCGGCTGGAGAGCCGGGGCGGTTTCCGCAGGCTCACCGGGGCGACCGGGGTGGCCCCCGTCCAGGTGCACGAGGCCGACCGGGACCACCTCGAGAAGTCGCTCCAGGAGAACCTCGACTTCTTCGACGGCACGTACGGGCAGGAGCGGGACGGGACGTACGGGAAAGGGGCGTGCGGCGCCGAAGAGGCGTACGGCACCGGCGACACGTACCGCTCCGACTGACCGGGAGCCGAGGCGGAGGGGCCGCTTCCGGGCGGCCGGGAAGATCCGTTTCGCGGCGGGAGCCCCTGGCTCGGTACGATCCCTAGTGCGCGCGCATCAGAGAGCGCCGCACCCCCCTTCTGCAAGGAGAGACCGGTGTCAGACGTCCGTGTGATCATCCAACGCGATTCCGAGCGGGAAGAGCGCGTGGTGACGACGGGCACTACGGCCGCCGACCTCTTCCCCGGTGAGCGCACCGTCGTCGCCGCCCGCGTGGCCGGCGAGCTGAAGGACCTGGCGTACGCCGTCGCCGACGGCGACGAGATCGAGCCCGTCGAGATCTCCTCCGAGGACGGCCTGAACATCCTGCGCCACTCGACCGCGCACGTCATGGCGCAGGCCGTGCAGGAGCTGTTCCCCGAGGCCAAGCTGGGCATCGGCCCGCCCATCCGGGACGGCTTCTACTACGACTTCGACGTCAAGGAGCCCTTCACCCCCGAGGACCTCAAGCGCATCGAGAAGAAGATGCAGGAGATCCAGAAGCGGGGCCAGCGCTTCTCGCGCCGCGTCACCAGCGACGACGACGCGCGCGTGGAGCTGGCCGACGAGCCGTACAAGCTGGAGCTGATCGGCCTCAAGGGCAACGCGGCGAACGCCGCCGACGGCGCGGACGCCGAGGTCGGCGCCGGCGAGCTGACCATCTACGACAACATCGACGCGAAGACCGGCGAGCTGTGCTGGAAGGACCTCTGCCGAGGCCCGCACCTGCCCACCACGCGGAACATCCCCGCGTTCAAGCTGATGCGCTCCGCCGCCGCCTACTGGCGCGGCAGCGAGAAGAACCCGCAGCTCCAGCGCATCTACGGCACCGCCTGGCCCTCGAAGGACGAGCTGAAGGCGCACCTGGAGTTCCTCGCCGAGGCCGAGAAGCGCGACCACCGCAAGCTCGGCGCCGAGCTGGACCTCTTCTCCTTCCCGGAGGAGCTGGGCCCGGGCCTCGCGGTCTTCCACCCCAAGGGCGGCGTGATCCGCAAGGTGATGGAGGACTACTCCCGCAAGCGGCACGAGGACTCGGGCTACGAGTTCGTGAACACCCCGCACATCTCGAAGGAGCACCTCTTCGAGACGTCCGGGCACCTGCCGCACTACGCGGAGGGCATGTTCCCGCCGATCGAGTTCGACGGGCAGAACTACCGCCTGAAGGCGATGAACTGCCCCATGCACAACCTCATCTTCAAGTCGCGCGGCCGCTCCTACCGCGAACTGCCCCTGCGGCTCTTCGAGTTCGGCACGGTCTACCGCTACGAGAAGTCGGGCGTCGTACACGGCCTGACCCGCTCGCGCGGCTTCACGCAGGACGACTCGCACATCTACTGCACCAAGGAGCAGATGGGTGAGGAGCTCGACAAGCTCCTCACCTTCGTCCTGGACCTGCTGCGCGACTACGGCCTGAACGAGTTCGAGCTGGAGCTGTCCACCCGCGACGACTCCGACAAGTTCATCGGCTCCGAGGAGGACTGGGCGGAGGCCACCGAGGCGCTGCGGCAGGCGGCCGAGAAGCAGGGCCTTCCGCTGGTGCCGGACCCGGGCGGCGCCGCCTATTACGGCCCGAAGATCTCGGTGCAGGCGCGGGACGCGATCGGGCGGTCCTGGCAGATGTCGACCCTGCAGGTCGACTTCAACCAGCCCAAGCGGTTCGGCCTCGAGTACACCTCGGCGGACGGTTCCAAGCAGCAGCCCGTCATGCTGCACCGGGCGCTGTTCGGTTCGATCGAGCGGTTCTTCGGTGTGCTCCTGGAGCACTACGCGGGCGCGTTCCCGGCGTGGCTCGCCTCCGTGCAGGCCATCGGCATCCCGGTCGGCGACGCGCACGTGCCCTACCTCCAGGAGTTCGCCGAGGAGGCCAGGAAGCGCGGGCTGCGGGTCGAGGTGGACGCCTCCTCGGACCGCATGCAGAAGAAGATCCGCAACGCTCAGCGCAGCAAGGTGCCGTTCATGGTCATCGTCGGCGACGACGACATGAACGCGGGTGCGGTGTCCTTCCGCTACCGGGACGGATCGCAGGAGAACGGCATCGCCCGTGACGAGGCCATCGCCAAGCTCGTCGACGTGGTGGAGCGCCGCGTACAGGTGTGACCTGCTCCCCGCGCCGGCGGGGACATGAGGGGCGGTCCCGTACGGGGCCGCCCCTCGGCACGTGCTCGCCGGGGAATATGCTGACCACCATGACGAGTGAGCCGGAGCAGCAGATCGGAGTGGGTACGCAGGACGCGTTCCAGCGCCTGTGGACGCCCCACCGGATGGCGTACATCCAGGGCGAGAACAAGCCCACGGGCCCAGGGGCCGACGACGGCTGCCCCTTCTGCTCCATCCCGGCCAAGTCCGACGAGGACGGGCTGGTGATCGCGCGCGGCGAGCAGGTGTACGCGGTGCTGAACCTCTACCCGTACAACGGCGGCCACCTGATGGTCGTGCCCTACCGGCACGTCGCCGACTACACCGACCTGACCGGCCCCGAGACGGCCGAACTGGGCGAGCTGACCAAGCAGGCGATGACGGCCCTGCGCAGCGCGTCCGGGGCGCACGGCTTCAACATCGGCATGAACCAGGGAGCGGTGGCGGGCGCCGGCATCGCCGCCCACCTGCACCAGCACGTCGTACCCCGCTGGGGCGGCGACACCAACTTCATGCCCGTCGTGGGCCACACGAAGGTGCTGCCGCAGCTGCTCGCCGACACCCGCACGATGCTCGCGAGCGCCTGGCCCGCCAACACGCCCTAGGCGCCCTCACGCGTCGTACACGTCCGCCTTCCTCGGCATCGGGTCCTGGATCGCGCCGCTGAGGAAGCCGGAGCGGGTGCCGAACTTCTCGGTGTTCACGCCGTTCTCCGCGAGGACCCTGATCGCCGCCGAGTGGACGACGCGCAGCACCGGGGTGGCGGCGCGCAGCGCGTCGTCGGCCATGAAGCGGTGCCGCCACGGCTTGTCGGCCCAGGCGTGCCGCAGACCGAAGGGCTCGGGCAGGACGAGCTTGCCGCCGAGGTGGTCCAGGAGCGGCGGATACCACGTGAACGGGGCGCGCACGGCCAGGCGCACCACCTCGTCGGCGTCGACCAGGGGCAGGTTGCGGTCGACGGTCTCCCAGAACTTGATGGCCTTGGAGACCGTCTTCGTCTTGGGCTCGGGCTTGGTGGTGAACAGGGAGTGCACCGGGCCGAGAGCGTGTCCGGTGACCTCGATGCGCAGCGTCTCGTGCAGCACGGTGACCGTGATCAGCATCGTGATGACCAACTGGCCGTCCCAGAGCGTGAACTGGACGCCCAGGTAGTGCCGGTCACCGCTGCCGAACTGCTGTTCGTTGCAGATGCGCTGTATCTCGTGGCCGCGGATCTGGAAGGCCTCGACGTCCGTGCCGGTGGGGCGGGCCACCGCTCCGGCGTTCTCCCCGATGGGGGAGACGATCCAGTGGTTGATCGACGGGGTGGGAAAGCCCCCGGTGTGCAGCGGGCCGCGCTCCAGCATGCGGAGCTGGTCGTGCACCGCCCTTATGACGTCCCAGCTGCGGAAGGGGTGGATCTCCTTGCCGTCCTCGGCGGGCACCAGCTCCTCGGCCAGCTGCCAGCTGCCCCAGCGTGTCCCCATGCCCAGTATGCCCTTGGGCCCGGCGTAGAACACGGAGTTGCTCTGCTGCTCGGCGGAGAGCCTGGCCAGGCCCTGGCGGAGCCGCTCGGCGGCCGTCTCCCCGGGGCTGCCGGGCACCGCCTCGGGGATCTTGGCGCCGATGCCGCCGCCCGAGAGCAGGCTCGCCCACCGGTCGCGCATGTCCCTGGCGGTGCGCTCGGCGATCTGCTTGGCCCAGAACCAGCCCACCACCGGCAGGACGATCGACGCCCGCAGATACCACGCCCAGAAGCCGTGGAACGGCAGCTTGAGCAGGGCGAGGACGGCCAGCACGCCCATGGCGACCAGGACGGTCGTGGCCAGCGCGCCCGCGCGCTTGTTGTCGTTCTTGGCGACCTGGCGCCGGATGGTGAAGACGAGCAGCCACACGAACAGGCCGGGCAGGAAGAGCACCCCGCACAGGACCATCACGGCCGTGAGCCAGCTGTCGCGCTCCTTGCGGATGCGGTTGGCCGCGAGGCAGTGCTCCACCACCGACTGGGGCTCTATCCCGAAGGACTGGATGAGCGGCTTGCGGCCGCCGCCGAGCATCCGCACCTGCACGGTCCGTGCGAACGCCTCGCCGAGGCTCGGCTTGAACAGCGAGAACATGCCGGGCTTCACCACGGACTTGTGCCACTCGCCGTTGGCCTTGAGGATCTCCTCGACGTCCCCGTCCCGATACGCGGCCGAGGCGAGGGCGTGCGTCGCCGCCGTCTGCCCCGCGGCCCCCGAGAGCGGGACCTGGGCCCCGGGCCTGAAGTCGAATCCGTCGTCCGCCACTGCCGCCCCCTCGCCGCGACGCCTTCGCCCCGGCTCTTCCCGACTTCCTTGTCCGGCACACCTGTTGCCGTCCCGCGCATCCGTTGATCAGGTCATCAGCGTATCGGGGAGCACCGACATCCGTCAGGGGGCGCCGGGGGGCCGCTCCGCGCGCGCCGGTACAACTACGGGGCGGTCCGCGCCTGTTCGCGGAACCGCTCCGACAACTGCGCCGGCATCGGCTCGTGGCGGGCGTACGCCCGGCTGAAGCGTCCGGTGCCCTGGGAGAGGGAGCGCAGATCCACGGCGTACCGGCCGATCTCGATCTCGGGGACCTCGGCCCGGACGAGCGTACGGCCACCGGGTGCCTGCTCGGTCCCGACCACCCGGCCGCGGCGGCCCGACAGATCGCTCATGACCGCGCCGACGTGGTCGTCGCCGACCAGCACCCGCACCTCGGCGACCGGTTCGAGCAGATGGATCCCGGCGCCGGCCGCCGCCTCCCGCAGCGCGAGCGCGCCCGCCGTCTGGAACGCGGCGTCGGAGGAGTCCACCGAGTGCGCCTTGCCGTCCAGCAGCGTGACCCGCACATCGACCAGCGCGTACCCGCAGGCCACGCCCTTCGCCGCCTGCGCCCGCACCCCCTTCTCGACGGACGGGATGAACTGCCGCGGGACCGCGCCGCCGACGACCTTGTCGACGAACTCGATGCCGCTGCCGCCCGGCAGCGGCTCCACCTCGATCTCGCAGATCGCGTACTGGCCGTGCCCGCCGGACTGCTTGACGTGGCGGCCGCGCCCCACCGCCCTGTCCGCGAACGTCTCCCGGAGGGCGACCTTGTGCGCCACCACGTCGACCTGCACGCCGTACCGGCCGCGCAGCCGCTCCAGGGCCACGTCGGCGTGGGCCTCGCCCAGGCACCACAGGACCAGCTGGTGGGTGTCCGGATTCTGTTCCAGCCGCATCGTCGGGTCCTCGGCCACCAGGCGCGAGAGCCCCTGCGAGAGCTTGTCCTCGTCCGCTTTGCCGTGCGCCCGGACGGCGAGCGGCAGCAGCGGATCGGGCATGTCCCAGGGCTCCATGAGGAGCGGGCCGTCCTTGCCCGACAGCGTGTCGCCCGTCTCCGCCCGGTGCAGCTTGGCCACGCACGCCATGTCGCCCGCCACGCACCGGGTGAGCGGGCGCTGCTGCTTGCCGAAGGGGGCGGAGAGCGCGCCGACCCGCTCGTCGGCTTCGAGGAGGGAGCGGCCCTCGTGGCCCCGCCCGACCTGCCCGTGCCCGCACACATGCACCGTCTCGTCGGGGCGCAGGGTGCCGGAGAAGACACGTACGAGTGAGATCCGGCCGACATACGGGTCGGAGGCGGTCTTGACGACCTCGGCCGCCAAAGGGCCCCGCGGGTCGCAGGTGAGCCGGGCGCGCGCCGTGCCGTCCGGTGCGGTCACGGCCGGCACGGGGTGTTCCAGCGGGGTCGGGAAGCCGCCCGTGACCAGCTCCAGGAGCTCGACGGTGCCGATGCCCTGCCGGGCGCCCTCGGCGGCCGGGGCGGCGGCGAGCACGGGGTGGAAGACGCCGCGCGCCACGGCACGCTCCAAGTCGTCCACGAGTGTCGTGAAGTCGATGTCCTCGCCGCCGAGATAGCGGTCCATGAGCGACTCGTCCTCGCTCTCGGCGATGATCCCCTCGATCAGCTTCTCGCGTGCCTCCCGCAGCGGCGGCAGCTGGTCGGCGCCCGGCTCGGACTCCTTGCGCTCCCCGGAGGCGTAGTCGTACACGCGCTGCGAGAGCAGTCCGATCAGACCGGTCACCGGCGCGTGGCCGTCGGGGCCCTGCTCGCCGTGGAGCGGCAGATACAGCGGCAGCACGGCGTCCGGGTCGTCGGCGCCGAACGCCTCGGCGCAGCGGCGCGTGATGTCCGCGAAGTCGGCGCGGGCCGAGTCCAGGTGCGTGACCACGATGGCGCGCGGCATGCCGACCGCCGCGCACTCCTCCCAGACCATGCGGGTCGCGCCCGTGATGCCCTCGGTGCCCTCCGCCGCCGAGACGACGAAGAGGGCCGCGTCCGCGGCGCGCAGACCGGCCCTCAGCTCCCCGACGAAGTCGGCGTATCCGGGGGTGTCCAGCAGATTGACCTTGATGCCGTCCCAGGCGAGGGGCACCAGGGACAGCTGCACCGAGCGCTGGCGGCGGTGCTCCGTCTCGTCGTGGTCGGAGACGGTGGTGCCGTCCTCGACGCGGCCCGCCCGGTTCACCGCCCCCGCGGTCAGCGCGAGGGCCTCCACCAAGGTGGTCTTGCCCGATCCGCTGTGGCCGACCAGCACCACGTTCCGTACACAGGAGGGGTGGTCGGCCGTCACCGCCCTGCCGGCGGCTCCGGGGTGTGCGTGCGCCTTGTCGCCCATGCCTTGCCTCCCGGTCACGTGCGCGGTCGAGGAGGCTCAGCCCCCTCGGGGATGCCGGCTGCTCGCGGACGCGCGGGGCCCGGTGCGGGGCCGCTGGGGTGGCGCCCGTGGTGCTTTCGAGCTTTCCACCCGGGTCCCGGTGCGTCCATACGTCGTACGTGATCGTGAGGGGGCGAGCCGGTCCGTCAGGGGCGTGACTACGATGGGTCGGCCGGTGGCCAACGGGGCCACGCGGCGCACCGACCCCTCGGGAAGGCCATGCTGAACAAGTACGCGCGTGCATTCTTCACGCGTGTCCTCACACCGTTCGCCGCGTTTCTCATCCGCCGCGGGGTCAGCCCCGACGTGGTGACCTTCATCGGCACGGCCGGTGTGGTGGCGGGAGCGCTGGTCTTCTTCCCCCGTGGCGAGTTCTTCTGGGGCACCATCGTCATCACGCTGTTCGTCTTCTCGGACCTCGTCGACGGCAACATGGCCCGCCAGCTCGGCCGCTCGAGCCGCTGGGGCGCCTTCCTGGACTCCACCCTCGACCGGGTGGCCGACAGCGCGATCTTCGGTGGTCTCGCCCTGTGGTACGCCGGGCGCGGCGACGACAACATCCTGTGCGCCGTGTCCATCTTCTGTCTGGCGAGCGGTCAGGTCGTGTCGTACACCAAGGCGCGCGGTGAGGCGATCGGGCTGCCCGTCGCCGTCAACGGCCTGGTCGAGCGCGCCGAGCGGTTGGTCATCTCGCTGGTGGCCGCTGGCCTCTCCGGGCTCCACGCGTTCGGGGTCCCCGGCATCCAGGTGCTGCTGCCCATCGCCCTGTGGATCGTCGCCGTGGGCAGCCTGGTCACGCTCGTCCAGCGGGTCGTCACCGTGCGCCGCGAGTCGGCGGAGGCGGACGCCGCCACGGCCGCCCCGGGCCAGGGGAACGAGGCCGCGCAGTGAAGGACCGTCTCACCGACGGGCTGTACGGGCTCGGCTGGAGCACCGTCAAGAAGCTCCCCGAGCCGGTCGCCGAGCGGCTCGGCAGGACCATCGCCGACACCGTCTGGAAGCGCCGCGGCAAGGGCGTGCTGCGCCTGGAGTCCAACCTCGCGCGCGTGGTGCCCGACGCCACCCCCGAGCGGCTCGCGGAGCTGTCCAGGGCGGGCATGCGGTCGTACCTGCGCTACTGGATGGAGTCCTTCCGGCTGCCGTCCTGGAGCAGGGAGCGCGTCAGGGACGGCGTCGACGTCACGGGCGTGCACCACCTGACCGCCGGGCTCGAAGCGGGCAAGGGCGTCGTCGTCGCCCTGCCGCACCTCGGCAACTGGGACCTCGCGGGCGCCTGGGTCGCGGGGAAACTGGACACCCCTTTCACCACCGTCGCCGAGCGCCTGAAGCCCGAGTCGCTCTACGACCGCTTCGTCGCCTACCGCGAGAGCCTCGGCATGGAGGTCCTGCCGCACACCGGCGGCGCCGCCTTCGGCACGCTGGCCCGCCGGCTGCGCGCGGGCGGCCTGGTCTGCCTCGTCGCGGACCGCGATCTGTCGGCCTCCGGGGTCGAGGTGAAGTTCTTCGGGGACACCGCCCGGATGCCCGCCGGACCCGCGATGCTGGCCCAGCACACCGGCGCGGCGCTGCTCCCGGTGACCCTCTGGTACGACGGGCCCGTCATGCGCGGCCGGATCCACCCGCCCGTCGACGTCCCCGAGACAGGCACCCGCGCCGAGAAGACGTCTGCCATGACGCAGGCGCTGGCAGACGCCTTCGCCACCGGCATCGCCGAGCACCCGGAGGACTGGCACATGCTGCAGCGGCTGTGGCTCGCCGACCTGGAGCCCCGCCCCGGCGGCCCCGCGGCGGGGGAGGCCTCGTGAGGATCGGCATCGTCTGCCCCTACTCGTGGGACGTGCCGGGCGGCGTCCAGTTCCACATCCGCGATCTGGCGGAGCACCTCATCGGCCTGGGGCACGAGGTGTCCGTCCTCGCCCCGGCCGACGACGAGACCCCGCTGCCGCCGTACGTCGTCTCGGCGGGCCGCGCCGTCCCCGTGCCCTACAACGGCTCGGTCGCCCGGCTCAACTTCGGCTTCCTGTCGGCCGCCCGCGTACGCCGCTGGCTGCACGACGGCACCTTCGACGTCATCCACATCCACGAGCCGACCTCGCCCTCGCTCGGGCTGCTCGCGTGCTGGGCGGCGCAGGGCCCCATCGTCGCGACGTTCCACACGTCCAACCCGCGCTCCCGCGCCATGCTCGCCGCGTATCCGATCCTCCAGCCCGCCCTGGAGAAGATCAGCGCCCGCATCGCCGTGAGCGAGTACGCGCGCCGCACCCTCGTCGAACACCTGGGCGGGGACGCGGTCGTCATCCCCAACGGCGTCGACGTCGACTTCTTCGCCAAGGCCGAGCCCAAGCCGGAGTGGCAGGGCGGGACCATCGGCTTCATCGGCCGCATCGACGAGCCCCGCAAGGGGCTGCCCGTCCTCATGAAGGCGCTGCCGCAGATCTTCGCCGAGCGGCCGGAGGCGCGCCTGCTGGTCGCCGGGCGCGGCGACGAGGACGAGGCGGTGACCACGCTCCCCGCCGACCTGCGCTCCCGGGTGGAGTTCCTCGGCATGGTCAGCGACGAGGACAAGGCGCGGCTGCTGCGCAGCGTCGACCTGTACGTGGCGCCGAACACCGGCGGCGAGAGCTTCGGGATCATCCTGGTCGAGGCGATGTCCGCGGGCGCGCCGGTACTCGCCAGCGACCTGGACGCCTTCGCCCAGGTCCTCGACCAGGGCGCGGCCGGCGACCTGTTCGGCAACGAGGACGCCGACTCGCTCGCCGAGGCGGCGGTGCGCCTCCTCGCCGACCCCGCGCGCCGCGAGGGCCTGCGGGAGCGCGGCAGCGCGCGTGTGCGGCGCTTCGACTGGTCGACCGTCGCCGCGGACATCCTCGCGGTGTACGAGACGGTGACGGACGGCGCGGCCTCGGTCGCGGAGGACGAACGCTCGGGGCTGCGGGCCCGGTTCGGACTGGCCAGGGACTGACGTCCTGAGCCCCGCCGGTCCCCGGCGGCGGGCCCGGCCCCCCGACGCGACTTTCGAGACATGCCCTAGCGTGTAGGCCCGTGACCTCCACTTTGATCTGGATCGCGGTAGTCCTCTTCGCGGTAGGCCTCTACCTGAGCTGGACGGCGGGCCGGCTCGACCGGCTGCACGCCCGCATCGACGCCTCCCGCGCGGCCCTCGACGCCCAGCTGCTGCGCCGCGCCTCGGTCGCCCAGGAACTGGCCACCTCCGGAGTGCTCGACCCGGCCGCCTCGATCGTGCTCTACGAGGCGGCGCACGCGGCGCGGCAGGCGGAGGAGGAGCAGCGCGAGGTCGCCGAGAGCGAGCTGAGCCAGGCGCTGCGGGCCATCTTCGGCGAGGTCCAGCAGGTCGAGGCGGTACGCGAGGCCCCCGGCGGGGACGAGGCGGCCACCGAACTGGCCGCGGCCGTGCGCCGGGTGCCGATGGCCCGGCGCTTCCACAACGACTCCGTACGCGCCGCCCGCGCCCTGCGCAGGCACCGCAAGGTCCGCTGGTTCCGCCTCGCGGGGCACGCGCCCTTCCCGCTGGCGTTCGAGATGGACGACGAGCCGCCGACGGCGCTGGCCGACCGCCCCGCCGGGTGAGGCGTCGTCCGGGCGCGGTACTGACCAGCGGCGTCCTGGAAAAATGAGCCACCGGTCAACCATTGGCCCTTGCTGTGGCCTGGTGGACGGGCGTTTCCTCGGAAGTGCAGAAACTTCTCTTCAGCGAGTGAGGTCAACCCCGTGCCCAGCACCCCCTCCACCAGCAACCCGACGCCCGAGACCGGCACCGCGCGCGTGAAGCGCGGCATGGCCGAGCAGCTCAAGGGCGGCGTGATCATGGACGTCGTCAACGCCGAGCAGGCGAAGATCGCCGAGGACGCCGGCGCCGTGGCCGTCATGGCGCTGGAGCGGGTGCCCGCCGACATCCGCAAGGACGGCGGCGTGGCCCGGATGTCGGACCCGAACATGATCGAGGAGATCATCGAGGCCGTCTCGATCCCGGTCATGGCCAAGTCCCGCATCGGACACTTCGTCGAGGCCCAGGTCCTGCAGTCCCTCGGCGTCGACTACATCGACGAGTCCGAGGTCCTCACCCCGGCCGACGAGGTCAACCACAGCGACAAGTTCGCCTTCACCACGCCGTTCGTGTGCGGCGCCACCAACCTGGGCGAGGCCCTGCGCCGCATCGCCGAGGGCGCGGCCATGATCCGCTCCAAGGGCGAGGCCGGCACCGGCAACGTCGTCGAGGCCGTCCGCCACCTGCGCCAGATCAAGAACGAGATCGCCCGCCTGCGCGGCTACGACAACAACGAGCTGTACGCCGCCGCCAAGGAGCTGCGCGCCCCCTACGAGCTGGTCAAGGAGACCGCCGAGCTGGGCAAGCTGCCGGTCGTGCTCTTCTCCGCCGGTGGCGTCGCCACCCCGGCCGACGCCGCCCTGATGCGCCAGCTCGGCGCCGAGGGCGTCTTCGTCGGCTCCGGCATCTTCAAGTCCGGCGACCCGGCCAAGCGCGCCGCCGCCATCGTG
This sequence comes from Streptomyces sp. NPDC005898, assembly GCF_040629635.1. Taxonomy (NCBI): domain Bacteria; kingdom Bacillati; phylum Actinomycetota; class Actinomycetes; order Kitasatosporales; family Streptomycetaceae; genus Streptomyces; species Streptomyces sp. NPDC005898. The sequence continues at coordinate 89,432 of NZ_JBEXWC010000015.1, forward strand.
AAGGCCACCACCTTCTACGACGACCCGAAGATCATCGCGGACGCCTCCCGCAACCTCGGCGAGGCCATGGTCGGCATCAACTGCGACACCCTGCCCGAGACCGAGCGCTACGCGAACCGAGGCTGGTGATGACCACTCCCGTAGTGGGCGTCCTCGCCCTTCAGGGGGACGTACGGGAGCACCTGATCGCCCTGGCCTCGGCGGACGCCCTGGCCAGGCCGGTGCGGCGCCCCGCAGAGCTGGCCGAGGTCGACGGCCTGGTCATCCCCGGCGGCGAGTCCACCACCATCTCCAAGCTGGCGGCCCTCTTCGGCGTCATGGAGCCGCTGCGCGCGCGGGTGCGCGCGGGCATGCCGGTCTACGGCACCTGCGCGGGCATGATCATGCTCGCCGACAAGATCCTCGACCCGCGCTCGGGCCAGGAGACGGTGGGCGGCATCGACATGATCGTGCGGCGCAACGCCTTCGGGCGGCAGAACGAGTCCTTCGAGGCCGCGGTCGGCGTCAAGGGCGTCGAGGGCGCCCCCGTCGAGGGTGTCTTCATCCGCGCGCCCTGGGTGGAGTCGGTCGGCGCCCAGGTGGAGGTGCTCGCCGAGCACGAGGGCCACATCGTCGCCGTACGCCAGGGCAACGCGCTCGCCACGTCCTTCCACCCCGAACTCACGGGCGACCACCGTCTGCACGCGCTGTTCGTGGAGATGGTGCGGGGGAACGGGCGCGCGGGATCCTTGTAGGATCTCCGGGGACCCCGGAGCCTTACGGTCCGGGAGAGTTCCTACTGGTTGTTGGGTAACGCGAAGGAGACAGGCAGATGTCCGGCCACTCTAAATGGGCTACGACGAAGCACAAGAAGGCCGTGATCGACGCCAAGCGCGGCAAGCTCTTCGCGAAGATGATCAAGAACATCGAGGTCGCGGCGCGTACCGGCGGTGCCGACCCCGCCGGTAACCCGACCCTGTTCGACGCCATCCAGAAGGCCAAGAAGAGCTCGGTCCCGAACAAGAACATCGACTCCGCCGTCAAGCGCGGCGCCGGTCTCGAGGCCGGCGGCGCCGACTACGAGACGATCATGTACGAGGGCTACGGTCCGAACGGCGTCGCGGTGCTCATCGAGTGCCTCACCGACAACCGCAACCGCGCCGCGTCCGACGTCCGCGTCGCCATGACGCGCAACGGCGGCTCGATGGCCGACCCCGGCTCCGTCTCGTACCTCTTCCACCGCAAGGGCGTCGTCATCGTCCCCAAGGGCGAGGGCGACCTGAGCGAGGACGACGTGCTCGGCGCGGTCCTGGACGCCGGCGCCGAAGAGGTCAACGACCTCGGCGAGAGCTTCGAGGTGCTCAGCGAGGCCACCGACCTGGTCGCGGTGCGCACCGCGCTCCAGGAGGCCGGCATCGACTACGACTCGGCCGACGCCAACTTCGTCCCCACCATGCAGGTGGAGCTGGACGAGGAAGGCGCCCGCAAGATCTTCAAGCTGATCGACGCCCTGGAGGACAGCGACGACGTGCAGAACGTCTTCGCCAACTTCGACGTCTCCGACGAGGTCATGGCGAAGGTCGACGCGTAAGCGCTCCGCCGGGTCACCGGCGATGCGGCCGCGGCTCGTTCGTGGTCGCATCCGCAGTGCTCCGCGCCCCCGCAGGGCGCGCAAGGGCCGACGGGACACACCCCGTCGGCCCGTCGCGTTGTCAGAGGGACCCGATAACCTGCACGGACAGGCGAGGGGAGGGGCTTACGTGCGCGTGTTGGGGGTCGACCCGGGGCTGACCCGGTGCGGTGTCGGTGTCGTCGAGGGCGTCGCCGGACGGCCGTTGACCATGCGCGGCGTCGGAGTCGTGCGGACTCCGGCCGACGCCGAGCTGGGGCTGCGGCTGGTCGCCATCGAGCAGGGCATCGAGCAGTGGCTCGACGAGCACCGCCCCGAAGTCCTCGCCGTGGAGCGCGTGTTCAGCCAGCACAACGTCCGCACGGTCATGGGCACCGCCCAGGCCAGTGCCGTCGCCATGCTGTGCGCCGCCCGCCGCGGCCTCCCCGTGGTCCTGCACACCCCCAGTGAGGTCAAGGCGGCCGTCACCGGCAGCGGCCGCGCCGACAAGGCCCAGGTCGGCGCGATGGTCACCCGCCTCCTGCGGCTCGACGCACCTCCCAAGCCCGCCGACGCCGCGGACGCCCTCGCCCTCGCCATCTGCCACATCTGGCGCGCCCCGGCACAAAACCGCCTCCAGCAGGCCGTCGCCCGCAACAGGCTCCAGCAGGCCGTCGCCCAGCACGCGGCCAAGACCCCCACAGCCCAGAAAGGCCGTACCGCATGATCGCCTTCGTCAGCGGCCCCGTCGCCGCCCTCGCCCCCGATGCCGCGGTGGTCGAGGTCGGCGGCATCGGCATGGCCGTGCAGTGCACGCCGGACACCCTCTCCACGCTCCGGGTGGGCCGGCCCGCCAAGCTCGCCACCTCGCTGGTCGTACGGGAGGACTCCCTGACCCTGTACGGCTTCGCGGACGACGACGAGCGCCAGACCTTCGAGCTGCTCCAGACCGCGAGCGGCGTCGGCCCCCGCCTGGCCCTGGCCATGCTCGCCGTGCACAGCCCCGACGCCCTGCGCCGCGCCGTCTCCACCGGCGACGAGAAGGCGCTGACCGCCGTGCCCGGCATCGGCAAGAAGGGCGCCCAGAAGCTCCTCCTGGAGTACAAGGACCGCCTCGGCGAGCCCCTCGGCACCGGCGGCCCCGCCGTCGGCACCCCCGTCACCTCCGGCTGGCGCGACCAGCTGCACGCCGCGCTCATCGGCCTCGGGTACGCCACGCGCGAGGCCGACGAGGCCGTCGCCGCCGTCACCCCGCAGGCCGAGGCCGCCGAGGGCACCCCGCAGGTCGGCCGGCTCCTCAAGGCCGCGCTCCAGACCCTGAACCGCACCCGCTAGCGCCCGTCCGCCATCCCGTACGCACCAGCCGCCACCCCCTGAACCGCATCGCGAGGCACACCGCATGAACTGGGACGACACGACCGACGAAGCTGCCGCAGCGGCCGAGCGGCTCGTCGGTGCGTCCGCCGACGGCGAGGACCAGGCCGTCGAGGCCGCCCTGCGCCCCAAGGACCTGGGCGAGTTCATCGGCCAGGAGAAGGTCCGCGAGCAGCTCGACCTCGTCCTGCGGGCCGCCCGCGCGCGGGGCGCCACCGCCGACCACGTCCTGCTCTCCGGAGCCCCCGGCCTCGGCAAGACGACCCTCTCGATGATCATCGCCGCCGAGATGGGCGCCCCGATCCGCATCACCAGCGGCCCGGCCATCCAGCACGCGGGCGACCTCGCGGCGATCCTCTCCTCCCTCCAGGAGGGCGAGGTCCTCTTCCTCGACGAGATCCACCGCATGTCGCGGCCCGCCGAGGAGATGCTGTACATGGCGATGGAGGACTTCCGGGTCGACGTCATCGTCGGCAAGGGCCCCGGCGCCACCGCCATCCCGCTGGAACTGCCGCCCTTCACCCTGGTCGGCGCCACCACGCGCGCGGGCCTGCTGCCGCCGCCGCTGCGCGACCGGTTCGGCTTCACCGCCCACATGGAGTTCTACGAACCCGCCGAGCTGGAGCGGGTCGTCCACCGCTCCGCCCAGCTGCTCGACGTGGAGATCGACGTGGCCGGCGCCGCCGAGATCGCGGGCCGCTCGCGCGGCACCCCCCGCATCGCCAACCGCCTCCTGCGCCGCGTGCGGGACTACGCCCAGGTCAAGGCCGACGGGGTGATCGACCGTGACATCGCGGGCGCGGCCCTCGCGGTCTACGAGGTCGACGGGCGGGGCCTCGACCGTCTGGACCGCGCCGTCCTGCAGGCCCTGCTCAAGCTGTTCGGCGGCGGGCCCGTCGGCCTGTCGACCCTCGCGGTCGCCGTGGGGGAGGAGCGCGAGACCGTCGAGGAGGTGGCCGAGCCCTTCCTGGTGCGCGAAGGGCTGCTGGCCCGCACCCCGCGCGGGCGCGTGGCCACCCCGGCGGCCTGGGCGCACCTGGGGCTCGTGCCCCCGCGGCAGACGGGCGGAAAGGGACAGCAGGACCTGTTCGGGTCGTGACGGCGGCGGGACGACGGCGCAACCGCGCCACAACGGCACGGAGAGTCGTGCGGCGAGGAACTGCGGTGCCATGCTGAGCGTTGTTCGTTAGGCGCGGACTCGCTTAGACTCCGCCGATGCCGCCTTTGCGGGCGGCGTGCCCACCCCCATCCAGTAGGCCGCTTCACTCGCGCGGTCGTGCGAAGGAAATTCCGTCCCGTGAATATCGTGACCCTCCTCCCGTTCATCGTGCTCATCGGGGCCATGTTCCTGATGACCCGGTCGGCGAAGAAGAAGCAGCAGGCCGCCGCGCAGATGCGTAACGACATGCAGCCCGGCACCGGCATCCGCACGATCGGCGGCATGTACGCCACCGTCAAGGAGGTCCACGACGACGCCGTCCTCCTTGAGGTGGCCCCCGGTGTCCACGCGGTTTACGCGAAGAACGCGATCGGCGCCGTACTGGCCGACGACGAGTACAACCGCATCGTGCACGGCACCGAGGACGACCTGAACGAGGACGCCCCCGTCGTTCCGGACGACGCCTCCTCCCTGACCGCGCCCGCCGAGCCCGCCGACGCCTCCGACGACTCGCGCATCGACCTCGGCAAGAAGGACGCGGCCGACGAGGCCGGCACCGCCGGCGACGCGAAGCCGAAGAAGACCGACGGCGAGTCCGACGCGAAGTAGTCACGACCGGGACCCGAGGGGCGCGCCGCTCGCGCACCACGGGTCCCGGACCACGTGCATTTCGCGCCGAGTCTCGACACCACTTCATGGCCGCCCGCCCGGGCCCGCCCCGCACCGCTCGGGGCCGGACCGTATGCCGGGCGGTTGGACAGGGAGAACGAGAAGGTGGCAGCACCGAAGAAGGGCCGAAGGCAGAGCGCACCGGGCAAACCGGGTCGCGCACTGGCCTTCATCCTGATCGCCCTCGTGGCGCTGACCGGGGGAATGTTCCTTTCCGGGCACACCACACCGCGCCTGGGCATCGACCTCGCGGGTGGTACGAGCATCACGCTCGAGGCGAGGAACGAGCCGGGCCAGGAGAACGCGATCAACCCGACCAACATGAACACGGCTGTTGACATCATCAACAACCGCGTCAATGGTCTGGGTGTCTCCGAGGCCGAGGTCCAGACCCAGGGCGAGAAGAACATCATCGTCAACATCCCCAAGGGGACGGACGAGAAGCAGGCCCGCGACCAGGTCGGCACGACCGCGCAGCTCTATTTCCGCCCGGTGATCACCCAGGCCCCCAGCGGCCCGGCCCCCGAGCCGTCCCCCAGCTCCTCGTCCAAGACGGACAAGGAGAAGGACAAGGACAAGGCCACCGACAAGGACAAGGCGGCCGACAAGGCCACGGACCAGGCGACCTCCCCGACCGCCACCGCGTCCCCCCAGGGCCGTGCCGTCAGCGAGGCCCTGAAGGCCGACCCGACCACGCCCCCGTCGGACAAGGACAAGGACAAGGCCGAGGACGGCAAGAAGAAGGACGGCAAGAAGGACCCGGCGCCCACGCCGTCCGCCGATCCCGCCACGGCCAAGCTCCAGGCGCAGTTCGCCAAGCTGGACTGCACGGACAAGAAGGCCCGGGGCGCGGCAGGCGAGGGCGTCAAGCCGTCCGAGCCGACCGTCGCCTGCGGCAAGAGCCCCGACGGCAAGACGTGGGACAAGTTCATCCTCGCCCCGGCCGAGGTCAACGGCAAGGACGTCGACGAGGCGCAGGCGACGATCAACCCGCAGAGCGGTGCCTGGGTCGTCAACATGGACTTCACCAAGGACGGCTCGAAGAAGTTCGCGAAGGTCACGAGCAAGCTCTCGACGCAGCAGCCCCCGCAGAACCAGTTCGCCATCGTCATGGACCGCGAGGTCGTCTCGGCCCCCAGCGTCCGGACCACCCTGACCGCCAACGCCGAGATCTCCGGCAGTTTCAACCAGGAGTCCGCCAAGGAGCTGGCGAACATCCTGTCGTACGGTGCCCTGCCGCTCACCTTCCACGAGCAGAGCGTCACCACGGTCAGCCCGGCCCTCGGCGGCGAGCAGCTCAAGGCGGGCCTGATCGCGGGCGCCATCGGCCTCGCGCTCGTCGTGATCTACCTCGTGGTGTACTACCGCGGCCTGTCGCTCATCGCCATCGCGAGCCTCCTGGTCTCCGCGGCCCTGACGTACACGATCATGACGCTGCTCGGACCGACCATCAAGTTCGCGCTGAACCTGCCCGCGGTCTGCGGCGCCATCGTCGCCATCGGCATCACGGCGGACTCGTTCATCGTCTTCTTCGAACGCGTCCGTGACGAGGTCCGTGAGGGACGCACGCTGCGCCCCGCCGTCGAGCGGGCCTGGCCGCGCGCCCGGCGCACCATCCTGGTCTCCGACTTCGTGTCGTTCCTCGCCGCCGCCGTCCTGTTCATCGTGACGGTCGGCAAGGTGCAGGGCTTCGCGTTCACGCTCGGTCTGACCACGCTGCTGGACGTCGTCGTGGTCTTCTTCTTCACCAAGCCGCTGATGACGCTCATGGCACGCAAGAAGTTCTTCGCGAACGGCCACAAGTGGTCCGGCTTCGACCCCAAGCGGCTCGGCATCAAGCCCCCGATCCGCCGGTCCCGCCGCGCCACCGGCTCATCCGTTGGCCCTGTCGACCCGAAGGAGGCGTGAGATGTCGAAGCTCGGCAATCTCGGCGCCAGGCTCTACCACGGCGAGGTCGGCTACGACTTCATCGGCAAGCGCAAGATCTGGTACGCCGTCTCGATCCTGATCACCATCACGGCCATCGTCGGCCTGGCGGTGCGCGGCCTGAACATGGGCATCGAGTTCGAGGGCGGTGCGGTCTTCAACACCCCGAAGACCACCGTCTCCGTCGCGCGGGCCGAGGAGTCCGCGGAGAAGGCCTCGGGCCATGACGCGATCGTCCAGAAGCTGGGCGACGACGCCATGCGCATCCAGATCGCGGGCGTGGACATCGACAAGTCCGACCAGATCAAGAAGGCCCTGGCCAGCGACCTCGACGTCAAGGCCGAGGAGATCAACGCCGACCTGGTCGGCCCCAGCTGGGGCGAGCAGGTCGCCAACAAGGCCTGGCAGGGCCTGGCGATCTTCATGGTCCTCGTGGTGATCTATCTGGCCATCGCCTTCGAGTGGCGCATGGCCCTCGCGGCCCTGATCGCGCTGATCCACGACATCACGATCACCGTCGGTGTCTACGCGCTGGTCGGCTTCGAGGTCACCCCCGGCACGGTGATCGGTCTGCTGACCATCCTCGGTTACTCGCTCTACGACACGGTCGTGGTCTTCGACAGCTTGAAGGAGCAGTCGAAGGACATCACCAAGCAGACGCGCTTCACCTACAGCGAGATCGCCAACCGCAGCATCAACGGCACCCTGGTGCGCTCCATCAACACCACGGTCGTCGCGCTGCTCCCGGTGGCGGGCCTGCTGTTCATCGGTGGCGGCGCGCTCGGCGCCGGCATGCTCAACGACATCTCGCTGTCGCTGTTCGTCGGCCTCGCGGCCGGCGCGTACTCCTCGATCTTCATCGCGACGCCGCTCGTCGCCGACCTCAAGGAGCGCGAGCCGCAGCTGAAGGCCCTCAAGAAGCGGGTGCTCGCCAAGCGCGCGTCGGCCGCGGCCAAGGGGGACTCGGCGGAGGAGCCCGAGTACGCGGACGCCGAGCCGCGGGACGGCGTCTCCGACGACGCCGCACCGGCCGTCGTGGGTCCGCGGGCCCAGCCCGCCTCCCGCGGCCGCGGCAAGGGCCGTCCCTCGGGGAAGCGCCGATGACCGCGTCGACGGACGTCACGGAGCTGCTGCTGAGCCGCATCCGCGACGTCCCGGACTACCCGATCCCGGGCGTGACGTTCAAGGACATCACCCCGCTGCTCGCCGACCCGGCGGCCTTCGCGGCGCTCACGGAGACGCTGGCCGACCTCTGCGTGCGCCACGGCGCCACGAAGATCGTCGGCCTGGAGGCCCGGGGCTTCATCCTCGGCGCCCCGGTCGCGCTCCGCGCCGGGCTCGGCTTCATCCCCGTACGCAAGGCGGGCAAGCTCCCCGGCGCGACGCTGCGCCAGCGCTACGACCTGGAGTACGGCAGCGCCGAGATCGAGGTGCACGCCGAGGACCTGGCCGCGGGCGACCGCGTCATGGTCATCGACGATGTCCTCGCCACCGGCGGCACCGCGGGCGCCTCGCTGGACCTGATCCGGCGCTCGGGCGCCGAGGTGGCCGGAGTCGCGGTCCTCATGGAGCTCGGCTTCCTCCAGGGCCGGCACAAGCTGGTCGAGGCGCTGGCCGGGGCGCCCCTGGAGGCCCTCATCACCGTCTGAGGCGACACGCACGACGACGCGACGGACGTCCCGCACCGGCCGGGGCGTCCGTCGCGCTGTAAGCTCCCGGAGGCTCGCGCGGCCGAACAGGGCGCCTGGCGGGGAATCGCCGCCCGGCCCCGGGCGTTCCCTCCAGTACGGAGGCGTCCCACCCGCCGCAGGCGAGCCGAGCCCCAGGATCGATACCATGGGTACTTCGGGGCCTGTCCGGGGGACCCGATCGCGCACAGGGAGCGCTCTTGCCAGACGAGTCCCAGCCACTCACCGCCGCCAAGGCCGCCCAGCGGGCCCAGCAGGCCTCGGCGGGCTCCGTCGCGCCCGCGAAGAAGGCAGAGGGCGCCCAGGGCGACACGTCCGCGCAGCGCGCCCGGCAAGAGGTCTCCCGGGGCGACAAACCGGCCGAGCAGCCTCGCCCGCAGCCGCCCGCCGACCACCACCCGACGGCCCCGGCGGTCCGTCCGGCCGCCGGCCAGCCCGCGCGCTCCGGCTCCTCCAACCGGGTGCGGGCCCGCCTCGCCCGGCTCGGCGTCCAGCGTTCGAACCCGTACAACCCGGTCCTGGAGCCCCTGCTGCGGATCGTGCGCAGCAACGACCCCAAGATCGAGACGTCCACGCTCCGCCAGATCGAGCGGGCCTACCAGGTCGCCGAGCGCTGGCACCGCGGGCAGAAGCGCAAGAGCGGCGACCCGTACATCACCCACCCGCTCGCCGTGACGACCATCCTCGCCGAGCTGGGCATGGACCCCGCCACGCTGATGGCCGGTCTGCTGCACGACACGGTCGAGGACACCGAGTACGGCCTGGACACCCTGCGGCGCGACTTCGGCGACCAGGTCGCCCTGCTCGTCGACGGCGTCACCAAGCTCGACAAGGTCAAGTTCGGCGAGGCCGCGCAGGCCGAGACGGTCCGCAAGATGGTCGTCGCCATGGCCAAGGACCCCCGCGTCCTGGTCATCAAGCTCGCCGACCGCCTGCACAACATGCGCACCATGCGCTACCTCAAGCGCGAGAAGCAGGAGAAGAAGGCGCGCGAGACCCTGGAGATCTACGCGCCGCTCGCCCACCGCCTGGGCATGAACACCATCAAGTGGGAGCTGGAGGACCTCGCCTTCGCGATCCTCTACCCCAAGATGTACGACGAGATCGTGCGCCTGGTCGCCGAGCGCGCCCCCAAGCGCGACGAGTACCTCGCCATAGTGACCGACGAGGTCCAGGCCGACCTCCGCTCCGCCCGCATCAAGGCCACCGTCACCGGCCGCCCGAAGCACTACTACAGCGTCTACCAGAAGATGATCGTCCGCGGCCGTGACTTCGCGGAGATCTACGACCTGGTGGGTATCCGCGTCCTCGTCGACACGGTCCGCGACTGCTACGCGGCGCTCGGCACCGTCCACGCGCGATGGAACCCGGTCCCCGGCCGGTTCAAGGACTACATCGCGATGCCGAAGTTCAACATGTACCAGTCGCTGCACACGACGGTCATCGGCCCCAACGGCAAGCCCGTCGAGCTGCAGATCCGCACGTTCGACATGCACCGCCGCGCCGAGTACGGCATCGCCGCGCACTGGAAGTACAAGCAGGAGGCCGTCGCCGGCGCCTCGAAGGTGCGCACGGACGTGCCGAGGAAGGCCGGCGGCAAGGACGACCACCTCAACGACATGGCGTGGCTGCGCCAGCTCCTGGACTGGCAGAAGGAGACCGAGGACCCCAGCGAGTTCCTCGAATCGCTGCGCTTCGACCTCTCGCGCAACGAGGTCTTCGTCTTCACGCCCAAGGGTGATGTCATAGCGCTTCCCGCCGGCGCCACCCCCGTCGACTTCTCCTACGCGGTGCACACCGAGGTCGGCCACCGCACCATAGGGGCGCGGGTCAACGGCCGCCTCGTACCGCTCGAATCGACCCTGGACAACGGCGACCTGGTGGAGGTCTTCACCTCCAAGGCCGCGGGCGCGGGCCCCTCCCGCGACTGGCTCGGCTTCGTCAAGTCGCCGCGGGCGCGCAACAAGATCCGCGCGTGGTTCTCCAAGGAGCGCCGCGACGAGGCCATCGAGCAGGGCAAGGACGCCATCGCGCGCGCCATGCGCAAGCAGAACCTGCCCATCCAGCGGATCCTGACCGGCGACTCCCTGGTCACGCTCGCCCACGAGATGCGCTACCCCGACATCTCGTCCCTGTACGCGGCGATCGGCGAGGGCCATGTCACCGCGCAGTCCGTCGTGCAGAAGCTCGTCCAGGCCCTCGGCGGCGAGGAAGCCGCCAACGAGGACATCGCCGAGAGCGCGCCGCCCTCACGCGGCCGCAGCAAGCGCCGCTCCAACGCCGACCCGGGCGTCGTCGTCAAGGGCGTCGAGGACGTGTGGGTCAAGCTGGCCCGCTGCTGCACGCCCGTCCCCGGCGACCCCATCATCGGCTTCGTCACGCGCGGCAGCGGCGTCTCGGTGCACCGCAGCGACTGCGTGAACGTGGACTCGCTCTCCCGCGAGCCCGAGCGGATCCTGGAGGTCGAGTGGGCGCCCACCCAGTCCTCCGTCTTCCTGGTCGCCATCCAGGTCGAGGCGCTGGACCGCTCACGCCTCCTGTCGGACGTCACGCGCATCCTCTCGGACCAGCACGTGAACATCCTCTCGGCGGCGGTGCAGACCTCGCGCGACCGCGTCGCCACCTCCCGCTTCACCTTCGAGATGGGCGACCCCAAGCACCTGGGGCACGTGCTCAAGGCCGTCAGGGGAGTGGAAGGCGTGTACGACGTCTACCGGGTCACGTCGGCGCGCCGGCCCTGACTCCCGTTGCACATGGGCCCGCCCCCGGCGCAGCAGCGCCGGGGGCGGGCCCATGTGTCGTGCGGGCTGTCAGCCGCCGAACTCGTGCAGACCCTTGAGGGCCTGGTCGAGAAGCGCCTGGCGGCCCTCGAGTTCCTTCTGGAGCTTGTCGGCCCTGGCGTTGTTGCCGGCCGTGCGCGCCTTCTCGATCTGCTCCGTCAGCTTGTCCACCGCCGCCTGCAGCTGCCCCGTCAGGCCCTCGGCCCGAGCCCGTGCCTCCGGGTTCGTGCGACGCCACTCGGCTTCCTCGCACTCCTGCAGCGCCCGCTCCACGGCCTGCATGCGGCCCTCGACCTTCGGACGCGCGTCCCGCGGGACGTGACCGATGGCCTCCCAGCGCTCGTTGATGGAGCGGAACGCGGCACGGGCCGCCTTCAGATCCGTCACCGGGACGAGCTTCTCGGCCTCGTCGGCCAGCTCCTCCTTGAGCTTGAGGTTCTCGCCCTGCTCGGCGTCGCGCTCCGCGAAGACCGCGCTGCGCGCCGCGAAGAAGACGTCCTGGGCGCCGCGGAAGCGGTTCCACAGATCGTCCTCGTGCTCACGCTGGGCGCGGCCCGCGGCCTTCCAGTCGGTCATCAGCTCGCGGTAGCGCGCGGCCGTCGGGCCCCAGTCCGTCGAACTCGACAGTGCCTCCGCCTCGCCGACCAGCTTCTCCTTGGCCTTGCGGGCCTCCTCGCGCTGCGCGTCCAGCGAGGCGAAGTGCGCCTTGCGGCGCTTGGAGAACGCCGAGCGGGCGTGCGAGAAGCGGTGCCACAGCTCGTCGTCCGACTTGCGGTCCAGGCGCGGCAGACCCTTCCAGGTGTCCACCAGGGCCCGCAGCCGCTCGCCCGCCGACCGCCACTGGTCGCTCTGGGCCAGCTCCTCGGCCTCGACGACCAGGGCCTCCTTGGCGTGCCGCGCCTCGTCGGACTGCTTGGCCTTCTGCGCCTTGCGCTCCTCGCGGCGGGCCTCGATGGTCTCCACCAGCTTGTCGAGCCGCTTGCCCAGCGCGTCCAGATCGCCGACCGCGTGCGCCTCGTCGACCTGCTGGCGCAGGTGGTCGACGGCGGTCATCGCGTCCTTGGCGGACAGGTCGGTCGTCTTCACCCGGCGCTCGAGGAGTCCGATCTCGACGACCAGGCCCTCGTACTTGCGCTCGAAGTAGGCGAGGGCCTCGTCAGGAGATCCTGCCTGCCACGAACCGACCACTCGCTCGCCGCCGTCGGCCGTACGCACGTACACGGTCCCCGTCTCGTCGACGCGGCCCCACGGGTCGCTGCTCACAGCGCCTCCTCCACATGATGCCTGCACAGGGCCGTCGGGCCCCCGGCATCGTCCACAGTTTCGTCACCGCCAACATAGGCGACCGGCGGGGCGGCTGTCCGCATCCCGCACGAGCGAAGTTTGCCCGGCGGGCTCAGGATTTCGTGACGGTGGCCCTGTCGATGACGACCGTCGCGTTCGGGGCGCCGTCGCCCTGCCCGGAGCTCTCCCCGGCGGCGGCGATCTTCTTGAGCACCTTCATCCCGGAATCGGAAATGGTCCCGAACGGTGTGTAGTCGGGCGGGAGCTGACTGTCCCGGTAGACGAGGAAGAACTGGCTGCCGCCGGTGTCGCGGCCCTTCTTCGTCCGGGCGTTGTACTGGTTCGCCATGGCGACCGTGCCCGCCGGATAGACGTTCCCCTTCAGTCGCTTGTCCTTGAGGTTCTCGTCGGGGAGCGAGTAGCCGGGGCCGCCCTCCCCGGTGCCCTTCGGGTCGCCGCACTGCAGGACGGCGACACCGCCGGTGGTGAGGCGGTGGCACGCGGTGTGGTCCAGGTAGCCCTTGTTCACCAGGAAGTCGAAGGAGTTGACGGTGTGCGGGGCCTTCGCGGCGTCCAGGTCGAGCGCGATGTCGCCGCAGGTCGTCTCCAGCCGCATCGTGTAGTCGGCGGACCGGTCGATCTTGAGCGCCGGCTCCTTCGGGAAGCTCAGCGGCTTCACCTTGCCGGGCGCCGCCTTCCCGCAGGGGTCCTTCGGCGTGCGGCTGGGCGACGCCGCCGCGTCGTCCTTCGTCGAGTCGTCACCGTCGAAGGCGCCCGCCGCGTACGACACCGCGCCGGCCGCCACCACCACCGCGAGCGCCCCCGCGAGCACGCCGTTGCGCAGGCGCGCCCTGCGCCGCGCGGCCTCGCGCCGCCGCTGCTGACGCTCGAACTTCTCCCGGGCGAGCTGCCGCCGCCGCTGATCGCTGCTGACCACCGGGTGATCTCCTCTTTCCGCTGCTGCCCCGGTCCTTTCGCGGGACCGCCTGAATGTGCCCCGTACCGTATATGGGTTCGCTGTGGAATCGGCAGCGCCGGTAGGCTCTGACCCACCGCGATCTCCCGACGGGGATCCGCGGTCCCTCCCACCGGACGACGAACGAAGGACGATCGTGCTCATTGCCGGGTTCCCCGCCGGGGCCTGGGGCACCAACTGCTACGTGGTCGCCCCCGCCGCAGGCGAGGAGTGCGTGATCATCGACCCGGGCCACCAGGCCGCCCAGGGAGTCGAGGACGCACTCCAGAAGCATCGGCTCAAGCCCGTCGCGGTCATCCTCACCCACGGCCACATCGACCATGTCGCCTCGGTCGTCCCGGTGTGCGGGGCGCACGACGTGCCCGCCTGGATCCACCCCTCGGACCGGTACATGATGAGCGACCCTGAGAAGGCTCTCGGCCGCTCCATCGGGATGCCGCTCATGGGCGAGCTGACGGTCGGGGAGCCCGACGACCTGCGGGAGCTGACCGACGGCGCCGAACTGAGGCTGGCCGGCCTCGACTTCTCCGTCGCGCACGCGCCGGGCCATACGAAGGGGTCGGTGACCTTCCGGATGCCCGAGACGGCCGAGATCCCCTCGGTCTTCTTCTCGGGCGACCTGCTCTTCGCCGGCTCCATCGGACGCACCGACCTGCCCGGCGGCAGCCACCCCGAGATCCTTCGTTCGCTGGCCCGCGTGTGCCTGCCGCTCGACGACTCGACCGTGGTGCTGTCCGGCCACGGCCCCCAGACATCCATCGGCCAGGAGCGCGCCACCAACCCGTATCTGCGGCAGGTGGCCGCGGCCCGTCAAGGCCACAGGGCGGACCCCGCGTCCGCCCCGCGACGAGGAATGTGACGAGAGAACACCCGTGAGCACCTTCAAGGCCCCCAAGGGCACCTACGACCTGCTGCCGCCCGACTCGGCCAAGTACCTCGCGGTCCGCGAGGCGATCGCCGCGCCGCTGCGCAACTCCGGCTACGGCTACATCGAGACGCCCGGCTTTGAGAACGTCGAGCTGTTCGCGCGCGGCGTGGGCGAGTCCACCGACATCGTCACCAAGGAGATGTACGCCTTCGAGACCAAGGGTGGCGACAGGCTCGCCCTGCGCCCCGAAGGCACCGCCTCCGTGCTGCGCGCCGCGCTGGAGGGCAGCCTGCACAAGGCCGGCAACCTCCCCGTCAAGCTCTGGTACTCCGGCTCGTACTACCGCTACGAGCGCCCCCAGAAGGGCCGCTACCGCCACTTCTCCCAGGTCGGCGCCGAGGCGATCGGCGCCGAGGACCCGGCGCTCGACGCCGAGCTGATCATCCTCGCCGACCAGGCGTACCGCACGCTGGGCCTGCGGAACTTCCGCATCCTGCTCAACTCCCTGGGCGACAAGGAGTGCCGCCCCGTCTACCGGGCGGCGCTCCAGGACTTCCTGCGCGGCCTCGACCTGGACGAGGAGACACGTCGACGTGTCGACATCAACCCGCTCCGCGTCCTGGACGACAAGCGCGCCGACGTCCAGAAGCAGCTCGTGGGCGCCCCCTCGCTGCGCGACCACCTGTGCGACGCCTGCAAGGCGTACCACGAGCAGGTCCGTGAGCTGATCACGGCGGCGGGCGTCGCCTTCGAGGACGACGAGAAGCTCGTCCGCGGCCTGGACTACTACACCCGTACGACCTTCGAGTTCGTCCACGACGGCCTCGGCTCGCAGTCGGCGGTCGGCGGCGGCGGGCGCTACGACGGCCTGTCCGAGATGATCGGCGGCCCCTCGCTGCCCTCGGTGGGCTGGGCCCTCGGCGTGGACCGCACGGTGCTCGCCCTGGAGGCGGAGGGCGTCGAGCTCGAACTGCCCTCGCCCACCAGCGTCTTCGCGGTGCCGCTCGGCGACGAGGCGCGCCGCGTGCTCTTCGCCAAGGTGACCGAACTGCGCAAGGCCGGCGTCGCGGCGGACTTCAGCTACGGCGGCAAGGGCCTCAAGGGCGCGATGAAGAACGCCAACCGCAGCGGCGCCCGCTTCACCGTCGTCGCCGGTGAGCGTGACCTCGCCGAGGGCGTCGTACAGCTCAAGGACATGGAGTCCGGCGAGCA
Organism: Streptomyces sp. NPDC005898; assembly: GCF_040629635.1. NCBI lineage: Bacteria > Bacillati > Actinomycetota > Actinomycetes > Kitasatosporales > Streptomycetaceae > Streptomyces > Streptomyces sp. NPDC005898. The sequence goes on from NZ_JBEXWC010000015.1 coordinate 104,957, forward strand.
GGAAGCCGTCGCGGTGGACGAGATCGTCGCCGTCCTGAAGGGCAAGCTGGCCTGACCGGACGGGGATGTCCAACGGCCGGTGGACACACAGGTACATGCGGCACAATGTGCGTGCCCACAGGCCTCCACAAGTGACGGAACGGCGTGATGACCAAAACGATCTCGGCGCAGGACCAGGACGCGGACCACGGCGAGCGGGCGGCCGCTCCAGGCGCCGTCGGCGGGAGCCGTGGGCTGGCACTGCTCCTGCTGATCACGGGCGCGGCCGGACTGCTCGCCGCCTGGGTCATCACGCTGGACAAGCTGGAGCTGCTGAAGGACCCGAACTTCCAGCCGGGCTGCAGCATCAACCCCATCGTCTCGTGCGGCAGCATCATGAAGAGCGAGCAGGCGGAGGTCTTCGGGTTCCCGAACCCGATGCTCGGCCTGGTCACCTACGGCATCGTGGTCTGCGTCGCCATGAGCCTGCTCGCCGGGGCCCGCTTCCCGCGCTGGTACTGGCTGACGTTCAACGCGGGCACGCTCTTCGGCGTCGGCTTCTGCACCTGGCTGATGATCCAGTCGCTGTACCACATCAACGCGCTCTGCCTGTGGTGCTGCCTGGCCTGGGCCGCCACCCTGCTGATGTTCTGGTACGTCACGTCGTTCAACGTCCGCGCCGGCTTCCTGCCCGCGCCGCGCTGGGCCAAGAGCTTCCTTGAGGACTTCACCTGGGCCCTGCCCGTGATGCACATCGGCGTCATCGCGATGCTGATCCTCACGCGCTGGGGCGCCGACCTCTGGGCCTGACCCGGCCCGGGCCGCTGCCGCCCGCCCCGGTCCAGGACGAATTGTCAGTGGCGTGACATAGGGTTTTCGACGTGGAACCCGACCTGTTCACCGCCGCAGCCGAAGACCGCCAGGAGAAGGACCCCTCCAGCAGCCCCCTGGCCGTCCGGATGCGCCCGCGCACCCTCGACGAGGTCGTCGGCCAGCAGCATCTGCTGAAGCCGGGTTCCCCCCTGCGCCGCCTCGTCGGCGAGAGCGGGGGAGGCCCGGCCGGACCGTCCTCCGTCCTCCTGTGGGGCCCGCCCGGCATCGGCAAGACGACTCTCGCGTACGTCGTCTCCAAGGCCACGAACAAGCGCTTCGTCGAGCTCTCCGCGATCACCGCGGGCGTCAAGGAAGTGCGCGCGGTCATCGACGGCGCCCGCCGGGCCATGGGCGGCCACGGCAAGGAGACCGTCCTCTTCCTCGACGAGATCCACCGCTTCAGCAAGGCCCAGCAGGACTCCCTCCTGCCGGCCGTCGAGAACCGCTGGGTGACGCTGATCGCGGCGACCACCGAGAACCCGTACTTCTCGATCATCTCCCCGCTCCTGTCCCGCTCCCTGCTGCTCACCCTCGAACCGCTCACGGACGACGACCTGCGCGACCTGCTGCGCCGGGCGGTCACCGACGAGCGGGGCCTCGGCGGTGCCGTCGAGCTGCCGCGGGAGGCCGAGGAGCACCTGCTGCGCATCGCGGGCGGCGACGCCCGGCGCGCGCTCACCGCCCTGGAGGCGGGCGCCGGCTCGGCCCTCGCCAAGGGTGAGGAGACGATCAGCCTCCAGACGCTGGAGGAGTCCGTCGACCGCGCCGCGGTGAAGTACGACCGCGACGGCGACCAGCACTACGACGTCGCGAGCGCCCTCATCAAGTCCATCCGCGGCTCCGACGTGGACGCGGCCCTGCACTACCTGGCCCGCATGATCGAGGCCGGCGAGGACCCCCGCTTCATCGCGCGCCGCCTGATGATCTCCGCCAGCGAGGACATCGGCCTCGCCGACCCGACCGCCCTGCCCACCGCGGTCGCCGCCGCCCAGGCCGTCGCCATGATCGGCTTCCCGGAGGCCGCGCTCACCCTGAGCCACGCCACGATCGCCCTCGCCCTGGCCCCGAAGTCGAACGCGGCGACGATCGCCATCCAGCAGGCCCAGGCCGACGTCCGCGCCGGCCTGGCCGGCCCCGTCCCGCCCCACCTGCGCGACGGCCACTACAAGGGCGCCGCCAAGCTCGGCCACGCCCAGGGGTACGTGTACCCGCACGACGTCCCCGGCGGCATCGCGGCCCAGCAGTACGGCCCGGACACCATCGAGGGCAAGCGCTACTACCGGCCCACGAGGTACGGCGCCGAGGCGCGGTACGCCGACGTGGTCGAGCGGGTCCGCGCCCGGCTCAAGGGCGAGCAGCCCGAGAGCCAGGGCCCCGGCTGAGGCACCCCGCCGCACCCGGTACACTTGCCCGAAGTGCTGCGTCCCGTGTCCGGTCTCGTACCGGCACCACCAGAACGGGACATCCAGCCGGAACCCCCGCGCCGCGAGGCACAGGGGATCCAGGAGCGTCGCGCACCGTCGAAGGTGTCGCGGGCAGCCCACCACCACCCCGGAGCCCGGGAATCGGTCGGTGGCCACTCGCGTGCTGCACATAGTGCCCAGACCAGGGAGCGGCTGCCTCACGGCCCAGGGCCCACCGGCCCAGGCCCACGGGGTTTCCCAGGCTGCGGATGCGACCTCCCCTAACCACTGGTGAAGCCGAATTCCATTGAACAGAGAGGTTGGTTCATGCCGAACCAGTCCCGCCCCAAGGTCAAGAAGTCGCGTGCTCTTGGCATCGCGCTGACCCCGAAGGCCGTCAAGTACTTCGAGGCCCGCCCCTACCCGCCGGGCGAGCACGGCCGTGGGCGCAAGCAGAACTCGGACTACAAGGTCCGTCTGCTGGAGAAGCAGCGTCTGCGCGCGCAGTACGACGTGTCCGAGCGCCAGCTCGTCCGCGCCTACGAGCGTGCCGCCAAGACGCAGGGCAAGACCGGTGAGGCCCTGGTCATCGAGCTGGAGCGTCGTCTCGACGCCCTGGTTCTGCGTTCGGGCATCGCCCGCACGATCTACCAGGCCCGCCAGATGGTCGTGCACGGCCACATCGAGGTCAACGGCGGCAAGGTCGACAAGCCGTCCTTCCGCGTCCGGCCGGACGACGTCGTCATGGTCCGCGAGCGCAGCCGCGAGAAGCCGCTGTTCCAGGTCGCGCGCGAGGGTGGCTTCGCCCCCGACGGCGAGACCCCGCGCTACCTCCAGGTGAACCTGAAGGCCCTGGCCTTCCGCCTGGACCGCGACCCGAACCGCAAGGAGATCCCCGTGATCTGCGACGAGCAGCTCGTCGTCGAGTACTACGCCCGCTGACCCGGACGTAGCTCACCCTGCTTCAGCCCGTCGCCGCTCCGCCCTTCCGGGCGGGGCAGGCGGCGGGTTCGCTCGTTCCCGGGCTCGGTGCGCAGGGCCCTGGCCACCGCCGCCCGCAGACCGAGCCCCGCGCCCGTGCGCACGCACTCCTCGTACCGCTCGTCGCCGAGCGCCGCGCGGGCCTTCTCCTCGCACAGCACGTGCGGCGCCCCGAAGTGGTCCGAACCGAACAGCGGCAGCCCCACCGAGGGCCAGACGCGCGACGCCGCGCCCTGCAGCACCGCCGCCTCCGCCGGATCGCCCTCCGCCGCCGTGAACAGCGCGAGCAGCTCCATGGACAGCACCGTGCCCAGCAGATCGTGGAAGCGGTGGTCGAGATCGAGGGACTCGGTGAGCAGCTCACGCGCCCGCCCGCTCTCGCCGCGGGTCCAGGCCGCGTACCCGAGGACGTAGAGGGCGTAGGCGAGGGCCCAGCGCTCGCCGTGGTCCGCACAGACGCGGCGCACCTCCTCGCACAGCTCCACCGCGCCGGCCAGCTCGCCGCGGAACGCCAGGGCCATGGCCAGCTCGACCTGGCCCATCAGGACATTGCTGTTCAGCTCACCGATCTCGCGGTAGCGCTCCAGTGCCGAGCGCAGCAGCCGCTCCGCACGCGGGATGTCGTCCGTGACCAGGGCCAGGCAGCCGATGCGGTGCTCGGCGTAGGCCGCCGCGATCGCGCTGCCGGAACGCTCGGCGCCGTCGCGGCAGGCGTGCAGCGCTCCCAGGGCGGCGACCGTGTCCCCCTGGAGCACCGCCACATAGCCGAGCACCCACAGCGCCTTGAGCCGCGAGTCCTCGTGGCCGCCGTCCAGCTCCAGTGCCCGGTCGAGCCAGTGCCTGCCCTCCGCCAGGCGCCCGCAGCCCACCCAGCAGAACCACAGCGTGCCCGCGAGGTACTGCCCCAGGTGGGCCTCGCCCGGCTCGGTCAGGCAGAACTCCAGCGCCGCCCGCACATTGGGCAGCTCGACGTCGACGAGGGCGGCGACCTCCTCCTGGCGCGGGGAGAACCACTCCAGCTCGCACCAGGTGGCGAGCCCCATGTACCAGTCGCGGTGCCTGCGCCGCAGCCGGGTGGCCTCGCCCGCGGCCGCCAGCCAGTCGGCGCCGTACGCCCGCACCGTGTCGAGCATGCGGTAGCGCACGCCCGCCGGGCCCTCCTCGCGGTTCACCACGGACTGCGCGAGCAGTTCGTCCAGTACGCCGAGGACCTCGTCGGCCCGCAGTCCGTCCCCGGCGCAGATGTACTCGACGGCCTCCAGGTCGAACTGCCCCGCGAACACCGAGAGCCGCGACCACAGGAGCCGCTCCCTGGGCGCGCACAGCTCGTGGCTCCAGCCGATGGCCGTCCGCAGCGTCTGGTGGCGGAGCGGCACATCGCGCCGGGCGCCGGTCAGCAGCCGGAAGCGGTCGTCGAGCCGGGCGAGCAACTGCGCGGGGGAGAGCGCCCGCAGCCGGCCCGCCGCCAGTTCGACCGCGAGCGGGATGCCGTCCAGGCGCCGGCACAGCTCCAGCACGTCCGCGCGGTTGCCGTCGTCCACGGCGAAGCGGGGCAGGCCGGCCGCCGCCCGGTCGGCGAACAGCGCCGCCGCGTCCTGTTCCGGCAGCGGCGCGAGGGCGATGAGCCGCTCGCCGCCGGTCTCCAGCGGTCTGCGCCCCACCGCGAGCACCCGCAGCCCGGGGGAGTGCACGAGCAGGTCCCGCACCAGCGAGGCGCAGGCGTCCACGAGGTGCTCGAAGCCGTCCACGACGAGGAGCACGTCCCGCTCCGCGAGGTGCTCGCGCAGCACCTGACGCGGCGGCCGGCTCGTGTGGTCGGTCAGCCCCAGCGCCTCGGCGACGGCGTGCTCCACCAGCTCCGCGTCCCGCAGCGGCGTCAGGTCCACCAGCCAGGCGCCGTCGCGCGGCCGGACCCCCGCGGCCGCCCGCACGGCAAGCCGCGACTTCCCGACCCCGCCGACGCCGGTCACGGTGACCAGCCGGCCGGCTTCCAACGCCGCGGCCAGCTCGGTCAGTTCGGTGGTGCGCCCGATGAAGGCGTTGAGCTCCAGCGGGAGATTGCCGGGTTGAGAGCGTCGCATGGGGTACGGAGCGTACTCATCCGCGTGCGGTCCGTACAATCACCGGGCCCGTTCCCATGACAGTCCCGGTGACAGCGCGCGGAATGCGGTACAGACGCGAGGCCCCGGCGCGATAGGCTCGGGGGACGACTTTTCGATGTTCAGGGACGATGTCTCAGGGAGCGGTGCCAAGTGTCCGGTGGAGAGGTTGCCGGGATCCTGGTGGCCGTCTTCTGGGCGATCCTGGTCTCCTTCCTCGCGGTGGCGCTCGCGAGGCTGGCCCAGACGCTCAGGGCGACCACCAAGCTCGTCGCGGACGTGACCGAGCAGGCGGTCCCGCTGCTGGCCGACGCCTCCACCGCGGTGCGCTCCGCGCAGACGCAGATCGACCGCGTCGACGCCATCGCCTCCGACGTCCAGGAGGTCACGTCGAACGCCTCGGCGCTGTCCACGACGGTCGCCTCCACCTTCGGCGGCCCGCTCGTCAAGGTGGCTGCGTTCGGATACGGCGTCCGCCGGGCCATCAGCCGCAAGGCCGACCCCGAAATGAACGACATGCCCGCCAAGCCGTCCCGTCGTACGGTGATCGTGGGCCGTACCGTCCCCTCCGCACGGCGGAGGAAGCGGGACAACCGGAATAAGAGGGACTGACGCAGCGATGTTCCGCCGCACGTTCTGGTTCACCGCGGGCGCAGCCGCCGGCGTATGGGCCACCACCAAGGTCAACCGCAAGCTCAAGAAGCTCACGCCCGAGAGCCTGGCCGCGCAGGCGGCGAACAAGGCGATCGAGGCGGGCCACAAGCTGAAGGACTTCGCGCTCGACGTCCGCGACGGCATGCTCGAACGCGAGGCCGAGCTGGGCGAGGCGCTCGGCCTCAACCGCCACCCCGACGCCGAACTGCCGCCCGAGCGCCGCTTCGCGGTCATCGAGAACCACAGCAACAAGAACACCGACAAGAAGACGCTGTACGTCGAGAAGTCTCCGAACACGACGTACTCGTACAACCGGAATGAGGACCACTGATGGAGTCGGCTGAAATCCGCCGCCGCTGGCTGAGCTTCTTCGAGGAGCGCGGGCACACCGTCGTCCCTTCGGCGTCGCTCATCGCGGACGACCCGACTCTGCTGCTGGTCCCCGCCGGCATGGTGCCCTTCAAGCCCTACTTCCTGGGCGAGGTCAAGCCGCCCGGCCCGCGCGTCACCAGCGTGCAGAAGTGCGTGCGCACCCCCGACATCGAAGAGGTCGGCAAGACCACCCGGCACGGCACGTTCTTCCAGATGTGCGGCAACTTCTCCTTCGGCGACTACTTCAAGGAAGGCGCCATCGAGCTGGCCTGGGAGCTGCTCACCGGCTCCGTGGCCGACGGCGGCTTCGGCCTCGACCCCGAGCGCCTGTGGATCACGGTCTACCTCGACGACGACGAGGCCGAGCGGATCTGGCGCGACAAGATCGGCGTCCCCGCCGAGCGCATCCAGCGCCTGGGCAAGAAGGACAACTTCTGGTCCATGGGCGTCCCCGGCCCCTGCGGCCCCTGCTCCGAGATCAACTACGACCGCGGCCCCGAGTTCGGCGTCGAGGGCGGCCCGGCCGTCAACGACGAGCGGTACGTGGAGATCTGGAACCTGGTCTTCATGCAGTACGAGCGCGGCGCCGGTGACGGCAAGGAGGACTTCCCGATCCTCGGCGAGCTCCCGTCGAAGAACATCGACACGGGCCTCGGCCTGGAGCGCCTCGCCATGATCCTGCAGGGCGTACAGAACATGTACGAGACCGACACCCTGCGCGTCGTGATGGAGAAGGCCACCGAGCTGACCGGCGTGCGCTACGGCGCCGAGCACGGCTCGGACGTCTCCCTGCGCGTGGTCGCCGACCACATCCGTACGTCCGCCATGCTCATCGGCGACGGCGTCACCCCCGGCAACGAGGGCCGCGGATACGTCCTGCGCCGCATCATGCGCCGCGCCATCCGCAACATGCGCCTGCTCGGCGCCACCGGCCCGGTGGTCCAGGAGCTCATCGACGTCGTGATCAACACGATGGGGCAGCAGTACCCCGAGCTGCTCACCGACCGCAAGCGCATCGAGACCGTCGCCCTCGCCGAGGAGGGCGCGTTCCTCAAGGCCCTCAAGGGCGGCACGAACATCCTCGACACGGCCGTCACCGAGACCAAGGCCGCCGGCGGCAAGGTCCTCTCCGGCGACAAGGCGTTCCTGCTGCACGACACGTGGGGCTTCCCGATCGACCTCACCCTGGAGATGGCCGCCGAACAGGGCCTGTCCGTGGACGAGGACGGCTTCCGCCGCCTGATGAAGGAGCAGCGGGACCGCGCCAAGGCCGACGCCAAGGCCAAGAAGACCGGCCACGCCGATCTGCACGCCTACCGCGAGATCGCCGACACCGCGGGCGCCACCGACTTCACCGGCTACTCCCTCACCGAGAACGAGGCCGTGATCGTCGGCCTGCTGGTCAACGGCGTCTCCTCGCCCGCCGCCACCGAGGGCGACGAGGTCGAGATCGTCCTGGACCGCACCCCCTTCTACGCCGAGGGCGGCGGCCAGATCGGTGACACCGGCCGGATCCGCCTGGACAGCGGCGCCCTCGTGGAGATCCGCGACGTGCAGAAGCCGGTCCCCGGGGTGCACGTCCACAAGGGAGTCGTGCAGGTCGGCGAGATCACCGTCGGCGCCCCGGTGTGGGCCTCGATCGACGCGCACCGCCGTCGTGCCATCGCCCGCGCCCACTCCGCCACGCACCTCACCCACCAGGCGCTGCGCGACGCGCTCGGCCCCACGGCCGCCCAGGCCGGTTCGGAGAACCAGCCCGGCCGCTTCCGCTTCGACTTCGGTTCGCCCTCCGCCGTGCCCACGGCCGTGATGACGGACGTCGAGCAGAAGATCAACGAGGTCCTCGCCCACGAGCTGGACGTCCAGGCCGAGGTCATGTCGATCGACGAGGCCAAGAAGCAGGGCGCCATCGCCGAGTTCGGCGAGAAGTACGGCGAGCGCGTGCGCGTGGTGACCATCGGCGACTTCTCCAAGGAGCTGTGCGGCGGTACGCACGTGCACAACACCGCCCAGCTCGGCCTGGTGAAGCTGCTCGGCGAGTCCTCCATCGGCTCCGGTGTGCGCCGCATCGAGGCCCTGGTCGGCGTCGACGCCTACAACTTCCTCGCCAAGGAGCACACGGTCGTCGCCCAGCTCCAGGAGCTGGTCAAGGGCCGCTCCGAGGAGCTGCCCGAGAAGATCTCCGGCATGCTCGCCAAGCTGAAGGACGCCGAGAAGGAGATCGAGAAGTTCCGCGCGGAGAAGGTCCTCCAGGCTGCCGCCGGTCTCGTCCAGGGCGCCAAGGACGTCCGCGGTGTCGCCGTCGTCACCGGCCAGGTGCCGGACGGCACGGGCGCCGACGACCTGCGCAGGCTCGTCCTCGACGTGCGCGGCCGCATCCCCGGCGACCGTCCGGCGGTCGTGGCCCTCTTCACCACGGCCAACGGCAAGCCGCTCACGGTCATCGCCACCAACGAGGCCGCCCGTGAGCGCGGCCTCAAGGCCGGCGACCTGGTCCGCACCGCCGCCAAGACCCTCGGCGGCGGTGGCGGCGGCAAGCCGGACGTCGCCCAGGGCGGCGGCCAGAACCCGGCCGCCATCGGCGACGCCATCGCCGCCGTCGAGCGCCTCGTCACCGAGACGGCCTGATGACCGAGCCCGCCCGGGGCATGCGCAGGGGCCGACGTCTCGCCGTCGACGTCGGTGACGCCCGGATCGGGGTCGCCTCGTGCGACCCCGACGGGATCCTCGCCACACCGGTCGAGACGGTGCCGGGACGCGATGTCCCGGCCGCCCAGCGCCGGTTGCGGCAGCTGGTCGAGGAGTACGAGCCGATCGAGATCGTCGTCGGCCTCCCTCGCTCCCTGAACGGGCGCGAGGGGCCGGCGGCCGCGAAGATCCGCGCGTTCACCCGGGACCTCGCCCGCATGGTCGCCCCCGTCCCGGTGCGGCTGGTGGACGAGCGGATGACCACGGTGACGGCCAGTCAGGGCCTGCGCGCCTCGGGCGTGAAGTCCAAGAAGGGCAGGTCCGTCATCGACCAGGCGGCCGCGGTGATCATCCTTCAGCAGGCCCTGGAGTCCGAACGGGCGTCAGGGAAGGCACCCGGCGAGGGCGTCGAAGTGGTCATCTGATCGCGATACGGTAACGTTCCGCGCGATGCGGCGGTGTTCGAACAGCTGCCGCACAGCATCAAGAGGCGGAACGGTTGCCCGGCCATCCCAACGGCGGCCCTGCCTCGCGGCATGTAGGGGATCGATGACTGAGTATGGCCGGGGCCCAGGCTCCCAACCGTGGCATCCGGAGGACCCGTTGTACGGGGACGGCGGATGGGCGGGACAGCAGCCCGCGGGCGGGCAGTCCGGCTACGGCGGCCAGGAGCAGTACCAGCAGCCGCACCAGCATCAGCAGCCGCAGCAGCCCCAGCAGCACGGGCAGTCCCAGCAGTCGCAGCACGGCGGCGACTGGAACACCGGTCAGCAGGCCGGCTACGACCAGTCGGCCCACGACGGCGGTCAGCAGCGGTACGAGGGCGACCCGGCGCAGCAGTACAACGGCGGGCACGACTCCCACAGCGCTGGCTGGGACGCCGGGCAGCAGGAGCAGGTCCCCTACGCCGGCGACCCGATGGACCCCTACGGCGGCCGGCAGCCCGGCTACGGCCAGGAGAGCCCCGACTACTACGCCACGTCCGAGGCCTACGCGCCGCCGGAGCCGCCCGGCCGCCGGCGGGCTCCGGAGCCGGACCCCGAGGGCGACTGGGACCCGGGGCCCGACCAGGGCGAGCACGCCTTCTTCGCGGGCGGCGACGACGAGGACGACGAGGAGCCCGGCCGCCGCGGCGGCCGCGGTGACCGGCGCGGGGGACGCGGCGGCAAGAAGCAGAAGAAGCGCCGCAACGGCTGCGCCTGCCTGGTCGTGACGCTTGTCTTCGCGGGCGGCCTCGGCGGCGTCGGCTACTTCGGATACCAGTTCTACCAGGACCGCTTCGGCACGGCCCCGGACTACGCGGGTGACGGCTCGGGCAAGGTCACCGTCGACATCCCCAAGGACGCCGGCGGTTACGAGATCGGCGCCAAGCTGAAGGCGGCCGGCGTCGTCAAGAGCGTCGACGCCTTCGTCTCCGCCCAGGGCAAGCACCCGCAGGGGCAGACCATCCAGGCGGGCGTCTACACGCTCAAGAAGGAGATGTCCGCCGCGAGCGCGGTCAAGCTGATGCTCAGCCCCAAGAGCCGCAGCAACCTCATCATTCCCGAGGGCCGCAGGAACCAGTGGGTCTACGGCGAGATCGACCGGCGCCTGGAATTGGCGAAGGGCACCACGGAAAAGGTCGCCAAGACCGAATGGAAGACCCTCGGACTTCCCAAGTGGGCCAATACCAACAAGGACATCAAGGACCCGCTGGAAGGATTCCTCTTCCCCGCCAGCTATCCCGTCGCCAAGGGCCAGAAGCCCGCGGACGTCCTGCGCAAGATGGTCGCCCAGGCCAATGAGAAGTACGAGGAACTGGACCTGGCCTCGAAGGCCGGCGAGCTGAATCTGAAGGACCCGCTACAGGTCCTGACGGTGGCGAGCCTGGTCCAGGCGGAGGGCAAGCACAAGCACGACTTCGAGAAGGTCGCGACGGTCGTCTACAACCGCCTGAAGCCCGACAACACCGAGACCTACGGCCTGTTGGACTTCGACTCCACGGTGAACTACCTCAAGGGCGAGTCCAAGCTCGCCACCGGTTCGGTCGACGAGCTGCGCAAGATCAAGGACCCGTACAACACCTACAAGATCAAGGGTCTGCCGCCCGGACCGATCAGCAACCCCGGTGAGGTGGCGCTGCTCTCCGCACTCCACCCGGCCAAGGGGGACTGGTACTACTTCGTCTCGGTCAGCGAGGACAAGACGCTCTTCGCCGAGACGAACGAAGAGCAGAACCGCAACCGCGAGAAATACCTGAAGGGGCAATGAGCGCGCACCAGCGTCGAGCCGCCGTGCTCGGCTCCCCGATCGGCCACTCCCTCTCGCCGGTACTGCACGGCGCCGCTTATGCGGAGCTGGGGCTGACCGACTGGACGTACGACCGTTTCGAGATCGACGAGGCGGCGCTGCCCGAATTCCTCGGGGAAATCGGCCCGGAATGGGCGGGGCTCTCCCTGACGATGCCGTTGAAGCGGGCGATCATTCCGCTGCTCGACGAGATCAGCGACACCGCCGCCTCGGTGGAAGCCGTGAACACCGTGGTGTTCACCGGGGACGGCCGCAAGGTCGGGGACAACACCGACGTCCCCGGCATGGTCGCCGCGCTGCGCGAACACGGCATCGAGCAGGTGGACTCCGCCGCGATCCTCGGCGCCGGCGCCACCGCCTCCTCCGCGCTCGCCGCCCTCGCGCGGATCTGCACGGGCGAGGTGGTCGCGTACGTACGCAGTGACACGCGCGCCGCCGAGATGCGGCAGTGGGGCGAGCGGCTCGACGTGGAGGTCAGGACCGAGGACTGGGAGGACGCCAGAGAGGCGCTGAGCGCACCGCTGGTGATCGCCACGACCCCGGCGGGCGCCACGGACGCGCTGGCCGCCCTGGTGCCCGAGCGCCCGGCGACCCTCTTCGACGTGCTGTACGAGCCGTGGCCCACCACGCTCGCGGCCCGCTGGTCGGCGTACGGCGGAGCGGTCGTCGGCGGACTCGACCTGCTCGTGCACCAGGCGGTGCTCCAGGTCGAGCAGATGACCGGCCGCACCCCCGCGCCGCTGGACGCCATGCGCAGGGCGGGGGAACACGCGCTCGCCGAGCGGTAGCCCTCGGGGGGATGACGCCGTGTCCGCGAGGTGGGCGCGGCGTCCGCCTGGTGGACCGGAGGCCGGGAGCGCCCCGCGGACGTGGGAGGATCGGGGGCGGCGGGCCAGGGCCGCGCACCCGGCCGCGCCGTCGAAGACCGCAGTTCCAGGCGCGAGCATGAGGAGCACCGTTGAGCAGGTTGCGCTGGCTGACCGCTGGGGAGTCCCACGGACCCGCACTTGTCGCCACGCTGGAGGGACTTCCCGCCGGCGTGGCGATCACCACGGACATGGTGGCGGACCACCTGGCCCGGCGGCGGCTCGGCTATGGACGCGGCGCCCGCATGAAGTTCGAGCGTGACGAGGTCACCTTCCTCGGCGGCGTGCGGCACGGCCTGACCATGGGCTCGCCGGTGGCGATCATGGTCGGCAACACCGAGTGGCCCAAGTGGGAGCAGGTCATGGCGGCCGACCCGGTCGACCCCGAGATCCTGGCCGACCTGGCCCGCAACGCCCCTCTGACCCGCCCCCGCCCCGGCCACGCCGACCTCGCCGGCATGCAGAAGTACGGCTTCGACGAGGCCCGGCCGATCCTGGAGCGCGCCTCCGCCCGCGAGACCGCAGCCCGCGTCGCACTCGGCGCCGTCGCCCGCTCCTACCTCAAGGAGACGGCCGGCATCGAGATCGTCAGCCACGTCACCGAACTGGCGGCCGCCAAGGCGCCCTACGGCCTCTACCCGACCCCCGCGGACGTCGAGAGGCTCGACGCCGACCCGGTGCGCTGCCTGGACGCCGACGCGTCGAAGGCGATGGTCGCCGAGATCGACCAGGCCCACAAGGACGGCGACACCCTCGGCGGCGTCGTCGAAGTGCTCGCCTACGGCGTGCCCGTCGGCCTCGGCTCGCACGTGCACTGGGACCGGCGGCTCGACGCGCGGCTCGCCGCCGCCCTCATGGGCATCCAGGCCATCAAGGGCGTCGAGGTCGGCGACGGCTTCGACCTCGCGCGCGTGCCCGGCTCAAAGGCGCACGACGAGATCGTCACCACCGAGGACGGCATCAAGCGCACCTCGGGCCGCTCCGGCGGCACCGAGGGCGGCCTGACCACCGGGGAGCTGCTGCGCGTCCGCGCCGCGATGAAGCCCATCGCGACCGTGCCGCGCGCCCTCGCCACCATCGACGTGGCCACCGGCGAGGCCGCCAAGGCGCACCACCAGCGCTCCGACGTGTGCGCCGTCCCCGCCGCAGGCATCGTCGCCGAGGCCATGGTCGCGCTCGTCCTCGCCGACGCCGTCGCCGAGAAGTTCGGCGGCGACAGCGTCCCCGAGACCCGGCGGAACGTGCGCTCCTACCTCGACAACCTCCAGATCCGGTGACCGGCCCGCAGATCGTTCTCGTCGGCCCCATGGGCGTGGGCAAGACCACGGTCGGCGAGCTGCTCGCCGACCGGCTCGCCGTCGCCTTCCGGGACACCGACGCCGACATCGTCGCCGCCCAGGGCCGCGAGATCGCGGACATCTTCGTCGACGAGGGCGAGCCGTACTTCCGCGACCTGGAGCGGCGGGCCGTGCGCGCCGCCGTAGAGGAGCACAGCGGCGTCCTCGCACTCGGCGGGGGCGCGATCCTCGACGCGTCGACGCGCGCGCTGCTCGCCCCGCACCCCGTCGTCTACCTCTCGATGGACGTCGAGGAGGCCGTCAGGCGGACCGGCCTCAACCAGGCGCGCCCGCTGCTGGCGGTCAACCCGCGCAAGCAGTGGCGCGAGCTGATGGACGCCCGCCGCCGGCTGTACACCGAAGTCGCCCGCGCGGTCGTCGCCACCGACGGCCGCACCCCCGAAGAGGTCGCCCAGGCGGTCCTCGACGCACTGGAGTTGAAGGAAGCATGACGACGGAGCAGACCCCCACCCGAATCCACGTCGGCGCCACCGCCGGAACGGATGCGTACGAGGTCCTGGTCGGTCGGCAGCTCCTCGGCGAGCTGCCCGCACTCATCGGCGGCCAGGTCAAGCGGGTCGCCGTGATCCACCCCGAGGCGCTCGCCGAGACCGGCGACGCGCTGCGCCAGGACCTCGCCGACCAGGGGTACGAGGCCGTCGCCATCCAGGTGCCCAACGCCGAGGAGGCCAAGACGGCCGAGGTCGCCGCGTACTGCTGGAAGGCCCTCGGCCAGTCCGGCTTCACGCGCAGCGACCTCATCGTCGGCGTCGGCGGCGGCGCCACGACCGACCTCGCCGGGTTCGTGGCGGCGACCTGGCTGCGCGGGGTGCGCTGGATCGCCGTCCCGACCACGGTGCTCGGCATGGTGGACGCGGCCGTCGGCGGCAAGACCGGCATCAACACCGCCGAGGGCAAGAACCTCGTGGGCTCCTTCCACCCGCCCGCCGGGGTCCTGTGCGACCTCGCGGCGCTCGACTCGCTCCCGGTGAACGACTACGTCTCCGGGCTCGCGGAGATCATCAAGGCCGGCTTCATCGCCGACCCGGTGATCCTCGAACTCATCGAGGCCGACCCGCAGGCGGCCCGCACGCCCGCGGGCCCGCACACCGCCGAGCTGATCGAGCGCTCCATCAGGGTCAAGGCCGAGGTCGTCTCCGGAGACCTCAAGGAGGCGGGCCTGCGCGAGATCCTGAACTACGGACACACCCTCGCGCACGCCATCGAGAAGAACGAGCGCTACAAGTGGCGCCACGGCGCCGCGGTCTCCGTGGGCATGCTCTTCGCCGCCGAACTCGGCCGACTGGCCGGACGCCTGGACGACGCGACGGCCGACCGGCACCGCACCGTCCTGGAGTCGGTCGGGCTCCCCCTGACCTACCGCTACGACCAGTGGCCCAAGCTTCTGGAGACCATGAAGGTCGACAAGAAGTCCCGCGGTGACCTGCTGCGCTTCATCGTCCTGGACGGCCTAGGCAAGCCGACCGTCCTGGAGGGCCCGGACCCGGCGGTGCTGCTCGCCGCGTACGGCGAAGTGGGCCAGTAGCCCGCCGCCGTGGCCCCGGTATCCGGCCACGGGCACTTCACGGCCTCCCCGGCCGTTCACACAACGGCGGCCGGGGACGGTACCGTTCGGTAACGGGCGGCCCGGCCGCCGCCCGACCAGCGTCAGTCGCACGAGACGGAGTGGCACCGGATGCAGCACGCAGTGGGGACTCCGCTGCCGCCGCCCCATCAGCCGGGGCACGGACCGGCCACCGGCTGGTCGCCGGCCGCACATCACCCGGGCGCTCCGCCGCCGGGCACCGCCCCCCAGGGCGCCCCGCACCCGGGCGCCGCCCCGCCGCCGGGGGCACCGCACCCGCCCGCCCCGGGCTTCGTCGCGGGCGGTCCCGCGCCCCGGGCACCGGGCCAGAGCCCGCCCCAGGCACCGGGCGGGACACCGGCGACCCTCCAGCCGGGCCACGGCCCCGTGCCGCCGAACCCGGACACCACCGGTCACGTCCAGCTGCCGCCCGGCGGCCCCGTCGCGATGCCGAGCCCGCCGCCGGACATGGCGCAGGCCGACACCGGCGCGACCACGCTCGCCGTGCTGCTCATCGGCCCCGCGGGCGCGGGCAAGACGAGCGTCGCCAAGTTCTGGGCCGAGCACCGCCGCGTGCCGACGGCCCACATCAGCCTCGACGACGTGCGCGAATGGGTGCGCTCCGGGTTCGCCGACCCCCAGTCGGGGTGGAACGACCACTCGGAGGCCCAGTACCGCCTGGCCCGCCGCACCTGCGGCTTCGCCGCGCGGAACTTCCTGGCGAACGGCATATCGTGCGTCCTCGACGACGCGGTCTTCCCCGACCGCCCGGTCGTCGGCCTCGGCGGCTGGAAGCGGCACGTGGGCCCCGGACTGCTGCCCGTGGTCCTCCTGCCCGGCCTGGAGATCGTCCTGGAGCGCAACGCCGAGCGCAGCGGCAACCGCCGCCTCACGGACGAGGAAGTGGCCCGCATCCACGGCCGCATGGCCGGCTGGTACGGCTCCGGCCTGCCCATCATCGACAACTCCCAGCTGGACGTCCCCGCCACGGCCCGCGTCCTGGACGAGGTCCTCGCCCGGGCCATCACGAGCCCGCCGCAGTGGTAGCGCGCGGGCCCGCCGCTGCCGCGCACTGAGGGCCACCGCCCGGTCGGACGCGCTGGCCGGGCCGGGGTGCGCCCGCGCTCATAGGCTCGCCCCATGTCTGAGGTCTACGCGATCCGCAGAGAGCGGGTGAGGGAGCGGTGCGCCGCCGGCGGGGGCGCCGCGGCGCTGGTCTCCCGGCCCGCGAACGTCCGCTACCTCGCCGGGACGGCCCCCGAGGGCGCCGTGCTGCTCATCGGCGAGGACGAGGACGTCCTGCTGTGCGGGCGTCCCCCCGGCGAGCAGCCGGGCGAGGGGCGGCCCGACGAGGCGCTGCGCACCCGGCTGCTGCCCGTGCCGGGCGCCGATCCGGCCGTGGCGGGGGCGAAGCTGGCCGCCGCCGGGGGAGCGGAGTCGCTGGCCGTGGAGGAGCACCACCTGACCGTCGCCCGGCACCGGGCGCTCGGCTCGGTCGCGCCCCGGCTCCGGCTGGTGGACCTCGGCGGGGCGGTGGAACAGCTGCGGTACGTCAAGGACGAGGAGGAGATCTCCTGCCTGCGGATCGCCGCGGAGATCGCCGACCAGGCGCTGGGCGAGCTGCTGGAGTCGATCCTCGTCGGCCGCACGGAGCGGCATCTGGCGCTGGAGCTTGAGCGGCGGCTGGTGGACCACGGCGCGGACGGCCCGGCCTTCCCCACCTCGGTCGGCACGGGACCTCACTCCGGCCGGGGCGGCCACCGGCCCTCGGACCGGCGGGTGGAGGAGGGCGACTTCCTCTCCGTCTGCCTGGGGGCGAGCTACCGCGGATACCGGTCCGAGATCGGGCGCACGTTCGTCATCGGAACCTCGCCCGCGGACTGGCAGATCGAGCTGTACGACCTCGTCTTCGCCGCTCAACGGGCGGGCAGGGAGGCCCTCGTACCCGGTGCGGCCTGCCGTGACGTGGACCGGGCGGCACGTCAGGTGCTGACCGCCGCGGGGCACGCGGACGGCCTTCCTCCACTGACCGGACACGGTGTGGGGCTCGAAATCGACGAGGACCCGCAGCTGGCGCCCTCGGCCATGGGTAAACTGGACGCTTGCGTGCCGGTCACCGTCGAACCGGGGGTTCACCTCCCTGGCCGGGGTGGTGTCCGGATCGATGACACGCTCGTCGTGCGCCCCGAGGCGGACGGCGGACCCGAGCTACTCACCATCACGACCAAGGAACTGCTCGCGCTCTAGCGCGCGTGCCCGACCGGGGTCGTCCACCAGTCAGTCAGTGCAGGAGATTGAAGCAACCGTGGCTTCCACGAACGACCTCAAGAACGGCCTGGTGCTCAAGCTCGAAGGCGGCCAGCTCTGGTCCGTCGTCGAGTTCCAGCACGTCAAGCCCGGCAAGGGCCCGGCCTTCGTGCGCACCAAGCTCAAGAACGTGCTCTCCGGCAAGGTCGTCGACAAGACGTTCAACGCCGGCGTCAAGGTCGAAACGGCCACGATCGACAAGCGTGACATGCAGTTCTCCTACATGGACGGCGAGTACTTCGTCTTCATGGACATGGAGACCTACGACCAGCTGCACATCGACAAGAAGGCCGTCGGCGACGCCGCCAACTTCCTGATCGAGGGCTTCACCGCCACGGTCGCGCAGCACGAGGGCTCGGTGCTCTTCGTCGAGCTGCCCGCCGCCGTCGAGCTGACCATCCAGGAGACCGAGCCGGGCGTCCAGGGCGACCGCTCCACGGGCGGCACCAAGCCCGCCATCCTGGAGACCGGCCACCAGATCAACGTGCCGCTCTTCATCACCACCGGCGAGAAGATCAAGGTCGACACCCGTGACAGCAGCTACCTCGGCCGGGTGAACAGCTAACCGTGGCTGCTCGTAACACGGCCCGCAAGCGCGCCTTCCAGATCCTCTTCGAGGCGGACCAGCGCGGAACGGACGTCCTGACGGTCCTCGCCGACTGGGTGCGCCACTCGCGGTCCGACACCCGGCAGCCGCCGGTGAGCGAGTACACGATGGAACTCGTCGAGGGGTACGCGGAGCACGAGCGCCGCATCGACGAGCTCATCTCGCAGTACGCCGTCGGATGGACCCTGGACCGCATGCCGGTCGTCGACCGGAACATCATCCGGCTCGGCGCCCACGAACTGGTCTGGGTCGACGCGACGCCCGACGCGGTGGTCATCGACGAGGCGGTCCAGCTCGCCAAGGAGTTCTCCACCGACGAGTCGCCGGCCTTCGTCAACGGCCTGCTCGGACGCTTCAAGGACCTGAAGCCGTCCCTGCGCCGCGACGAGGCGTAAGAGCCCCCGTACGTCACACGAAGGGCCCACAGCGCAATGCTGCGGGCCCTTCGGTATACCCGGACCAGGCGGCGCCTTTCACCGGCGTCCGCATTTCCCGGCTCATCGCGCCGGAAATACGAAAACCGCCGGGATGGCCGCGGCCTTTCGGCTGCGGCCATCCCGGCGGCACGTTTCTGCTGAGGTGTCCCGCCCGGGGATCAGACCTCTTCGTGGGCGACGGCGCGGCGCGCGTCCGCGTCCAGCACGCCCCAGCTGATGAGCTGCTCGGTCAGGACCGAGGGGGACTGGTCGTAGATGACGGCGAGGGTGCGCAGGTCGTCCTGGCGGATCGAGAGCACCTTGCCGTTGTAGTCACCGCGCTGCGACTGGATCGTGGCGGCGTACCGCTGGAGGGGGCCCGCCTTCTCGGCCGGCACGTGGGCGAGGCGCTCCAGGTCGAGGACCAGCTTCGGCGGCGGCTCGGCGGCGCCACCGGGCGCCGTGCCGGGAAGGAGCTCCTGCACGGGGACGCCGTAGAAGTCCGCCAGCTCGGCGAGGCGCTGCACGGTCACGGCACGGTCACCGCGCTCGTACGACCCCACGACGACCGCCTTCCAGCGTCCCTGGGACTTCTCCTCGACACCGTGGAGGGAAAGGCCCTGCTGGGTACGGATCGCGCGGAGCTTGGCCCCGAGCTGCTTGGCGTATTCGCTGGACATATAGCTCCCCGGACGCTGCGACAATCATGCGGCTCCGCCGCGTGGCTGGTAACTCACTGTGAGGTTACGCAGCGTTACTTGGCTGCGTCAAGCCGAATGGTCCGTACCGCCCCTTCGGTGGAGGCCGATGACGTGGTCGCTCATCAGTACTGGTACTGTGGATGGCGCAATTTCGACGTCCTTTAACGTCCGTCCCGTGAGGCGGAGAAGGAGGTCCGTTTCATATGGACACGCAAGGCTCCAAAGACCCGACCGTCGCGCGCCCCGTTCTCGAAGGGCCCGACATCGCACGGGTGTTGACCCGTATCGCCCACGAGATCGTCGAGCGCGCCAAGGGCGCCGACGACGTGGTCCTCCTCGGCATTCCCACCCGCGGCGTCTTCCTCGGCCGCCGGCTCGCCGAGAAGCTCGAGGAGATCACCGGCCGCAAGATCCCGGTCGGCTCCCTCGACATCACCATGTACCGCGACGACCTGCGCATGCACCCGCCGCGTGCGCTGGCCCGCACCGACATCCCCGGTGACGGCATCGACGGCCGCCTGGTCGTCCTCGTCGACGACGTGCTCTTCTCCGGCCGCACCATCCGGGCCGCCCTCGACGCGCTGAACGACATCGGGCGTCCGCGCGCGGTGCAGCTCGCCGTGCTCGTCGACCGCGGCCACCGCGAACTGCCCATCCGCGCCGACTACGTGGGCAAGAACCTCCCCACGTCGCTGCGGGAGACGGTCAAGGTCCAGCTCACCGAGGAGGACGGCCGCGACGCCGTGCTGCTCGGCGCCAAGCCCGCCGCCGCCTGAAGAGACCGGCTTCCTCCCTCGCGGGCTTCTGGGGCACACCCCTGTGCGCCCGCGTGCCCGCAGACCTCCACACACCGGAGTACACCCCGATGATGCGACACCTCATCTCGGCCGCCGACCTCTCCCGCGACGACGCCGTCCTCATCCTCGACACGGCCGAGGAGATGGCACGCGTCGCCGACCGGCCGATCAAGAAGCTGCCCGCCCTGCGCGGGCGCACCGTGGTCAACCTCTTCTTCGAGGACTCCACCCGCACCAGGATCTCCTTCGAGGCCGCCGAGAAGCGCCTCTCCGCCGACGTCATCAACTTCGCCGCCAAGGGCTCCTCCGTCTCCAAGGGCGAATCCCTCAAGGACACCGCCCAGACCCTGGAGGCGATGGGCGTCGACGCCGTCGTCATCCGGCACGGTGCCTCCGGCGCCCCCTACCGCCTGGCCACCTCCGGCTGGATCGACGCCGCCGTCATCAACGCCGGCGACGGCACCCACCAGCACCCCACCCAGGCGCTGCTCGACGCCTTCACCATGCGGCGCCGGCTCGTCGGGCACGACGCCGGGCTCGGCCAGGACCTGGCCGGCAAGCACATCACCATCGTCGGTGACGTGCTGCACAGCCGCGTCGCCCGCTCCAACGTCGACCTGCTGCACACCCTCGGCGCCGAGGTCACCCTCGTCGCCCCGCCCACGCTGGTGCCGGTCGGCGTCGAGCAGTGGCCCTGCGAGGTCTCGTACGACCTGGACGGCGTGCTGCCGAAGTCCGACGCCGTGATGATGCTGCGCGTGCAGCGCGAGCGCATGAACGCCGCGTTCTTCCCCACCGAGCGCGAGTACTCCCGGCGCTACGGCCTGGACGGCGAGCGCATGGCGAAGATGCCCGAGCACGCCATCGTCATGCACCCCGGGCCGATGGTCCGCGGCATGGAGATCACCGCCGAGGTCGCCGACTCCCCGCGCTGCACGGTCGTCGAACAGGTCGCCAACGGCGTCTCCATCCGCATGGCCGTCCTCTACCTGCTCCTGGGCGGCAACGAGCCCGCCGTCACCCACACCCGGCCCGTCGATTCGGAGAACAAGTAACCATGAGCAAGATCCTGATCCGCGGTGCGAAGGTGCTGGGCGGCGAGGCGCGGGACGTCCTGATCGACGGCGAGACCATCGAGGCCGTGGGCGCCGCTCTGAGCGCCGAGGGCGCCGACGTCGTCGAGGCCGACGGCAAGGTCCTCCTGCCGGGCCTCGTGGACCTGCACACCCATCTGCGCGAGCCGGGCCGCGAGGACTCCGAGACCGTCCTGACCGGCACCCGCGCCGCCGCCTCCGGTGGCTACACCGCCGTGTTCGCCATGGCCAACACCTTCCCCGTCGCCGACACCGCCGGCGTGGTCGAGCAGGTCTACCGCCTCGGCAAGGAGTCCGGCTACTGCGACGTGCAGCCCATCGGCGCCGTCACCGTCGGCCTGGAGGGCAAGAAGCTCGCCGAGCTGGGCGCCATGCACGAGTCCGCCGCCGGGGTCACCGTCTTCTCCGACGACGGCAAGTGCGTCGACGACGCCGTCATGATGCGCCGCGCCCTGGAGTACGTGAAGGCCTTCAACGGCGTCATCGCGCAGCACGCGCAGGAGCCCCGCCTCACCGAGGGCGCCCAGATGAACGAGGGCGTCGTCTCCGCGGAGCTGGGCCTCGGCGGCTGGCCCGCCGTCGCCGAGGAGTCGATCATCGCCCGGGACGTGCTGCTCGCCGAGCACGTCGGCTCGCGGGTGCACATCTGCCACCTGTCGACCGCCGGCTCCGTGGAGATCGTGCGCTGGGCCAAGTCGCGCGGCATCGACGTCACCGCCGAGGTCACCCCGCACCACCTGCTCCTCACGGACGAGCTGGTGCGCTCCTACAACCCCGTCTACAAGGTCAACCCGCCGCTGCGCACCGAGCGGGACGTCATGGCGCTGCGCGAGGCCCTCGCCGACGGCACCATCGACATCGTCGCCACCGACCACGCCCCGCACCCGCACGAGGACAAGGACTGCGAGTGGGCCGCGGCCGCCATGGGCATGGTCGGCCTGGAGACCGCGCTGTCCGTCGTCCAGCGGACGATGGTCGAGACGGGCCTGCTGACCTGGGAGGCGGTCGCCGACCGGATGTCCTTCAAGCCCGCCCTGATCGGCGGGGCCACCGGCCACGGCCGCCCCGTCTCGGCAGGTGAGCCCGCCAACCTCGTCCTGGTCGATGCCGATTACCGTGGGGAAGTGGACCCCGCGGGCTTCGCCTCGCGCAGCCGCAACACTCCCTATGAGGGCCGCGAGCTGCCGGGCCGCGTCACGCACACGTGGCTGAGGGGTCGGGCCACGCTCGTCGACGGGAAACTCGCGTGACATCACTTGTGGAACTGGCCGCCGAGAAGGAATCGGCGGACGTCACCGACTGGGCCGCACGGCTCGGCTGGGTCGTCGGACTGCTGCTCTTCATCGCGCTCGTGTACTGGCTGATGCGCGAGGGCTGGAAGTGGCGCGGCACGCTCCAGGGCGACCTGCCCGAGCTGCCCGGCGCGCCGTCCGAGACGGGCCCGGCGAGACTGGAGCTGAGCGGCCGCTACCACGGCTCCACCACGGCGGGGCAGTGGCTCGACCGGATCGTGGCGCACGGCCTGGGCAGCCGCAGCCGCGTCGAGCTGACGCTCACCGACGAGGGACTGGACGTCACGCGCCCCGGCGCGAGCGACTTCTTCGTCCCGGTCGGTCAGCTGCGCGGGGCCCGTCTCGACAAGGGCATCGCGGGCAAGGTGCTCGCCGAGGGCGGTCTGCTGATCGTCACCTGGGAGCACGGCGGCAAGCTCATCGACTCGGGCTTCCGCTCGGACCACGCGGCCGAGCAGGCCGCATGGGTCGAGTCCATCAACACCATGATCAATACCGCTACGACGGAAGGCACCGCACGATGACGACCTCCACCCGGGGAGCCGCCAAGGCTCCCGCCGTACTCGTCCTGGAGGACGGCCGCATCTTCCGCGGCCGTGCCTACGGGGCCGTGGGGGAGACCTTCGGCGAAGCGGTGTTCTCCACCGGCATGACCGGCTACCAGGAGACCCTGACCGACCCCTCCTACGACCGCCAGATCGTGGTCGCCACCGCCCCCCAGATCGGCAACACCGGCTGGAACGACGAGGACGACGAGTCGGGCCGCATCTGGGTCTCCGGCTACGTGGTGCGCGACCCCGCGCGCGTCCCCTCCAACTGGCGCGCCCGGCGCTCCCTCGACGAGGCGCTCCTCGCGCAGGGCGTCGTCGGCATCTCCGGCATCGACACCCGCGCCCTCACCCGCCACCTGCGCGAGAGCGGCTCCATGCGCTCCGGCATCTTCTCCGGCGAGGCGCTGGCCGCCGACGCCGAGCTGGTCGCCCGCGTCCAGGCGCAGCCCCCCATGAAGGGCGCCAGCCTGTACGAGGAGGTCGCCACCAAGGAGGCCTACGTGGTCCCGGCCGTCGGCGAGAAGAAGTTCACCGTCGCCGCCATCGACCTCGGCATCAAGGGCATGACCCCGCACCGCATGGCCGAGCGCGGCATCGAGGTGCACGTGCTGCCCGCGACCGCCACCGAGGAGGACGTGTACGCGCTCGCTCCCGACGGGGTCTTCTTCTCCAACGGCCCCGGCGACCCGGCCACCGCCGAGGGACCGGTCGCGCTGATGGCCGCCGTCCTCAAGCGCAGGACGCCGCTCTTCGGCATCTGCTTCGGCAACCAGATCCTCGGCCGGGCGCTCGGCTTCGGCACCTACAAGCTGAAGTACGGCCACCGCGGCATCAACCAGCCCGTGCAGGACCGCACGACCGGCAAGGTCGAGGTCACCGCGCACAACCACGGCTTCGCCGTCGACGCCCCCCTCGACAAGGTCTCCGACACCCCCTACGGCCGCGCCGAGGTCTCCCACGTATGCCTGAACGACCAGGTGGTGGAGGGGCTCCAGCTCCTCGACCAGCCGGCGTTCAGCGTCCAGTACCACCCCGAAGCAGCCGCGGGTCCGCACGACGCCGCGTACCTCTTCGACCGCTTCGTATCCCTGATGGAGGGCCAGCGTGCCTAAGCGCACCGATATCCAGTCCGTCCTGGTCATCGGCTCCGGCCCGATCGTCATCGGGCAGGCCGCCGAGTTCGACTACTCCGGCACCCAGGCGTGCCGGGTCCTGAAGGCCGAGGGCCTGCGGGTCATCCTCGTCAACTCCAACCCGGCGACGATCATGACCGACCCGGAGATCGCCGACGCCACGTACGTCGAGCCGATCACCCCGGAGTTCGTCGAGAAGATCATCGCCAAGGAGCGCCCCGACGCGCTGCTGCCGACGCTGGGCGGCCAGACGGCCCTCAACACGGCCATCTCCATGCACGAGCAGGGCGTCCTGGAGCAGTACGGCGTCGAGCTCATCGGCGCCAACGTCGAGGCGATCAACAAGGGCGAGGACCGCGACCTCTTCAAGGGCGTCGTCGAAGAGGTCCGCAAGAAGATCGGGCACGGCGAGTCCGCCCGCTCCTACATCTGCCACTCCATGGACGACGTCCTCAGGGGCGTCGAGGAGCTCGGCGGCTACCCCGTCGTCGTGCGCCCCTCCTTCACCATGGGCGGCGCCGGCTCCGGCTTCGCCCACGACGAGGAGGAGCTGCGCCGCATCGCGGGTCAGGGCCTGACGCTCTCGCCGACCACCGAGGTGCTCCTGGAGGAGTCCATCCTCGGCTGGAAGGAGTACGAGCTGGAGCTGATGCGCGACAAGAACGACAACGTCGTGGTCGTCTGCTCCATCGAGAACTTCGACCCCATGGGCGTGCACACCGGCGACTCGATCACCGTCGCCCCGTCGATGACGCTGACCGACCGCGAGTACCAGATCCTGCGCGACGTCGGCATCGCGATCATCCGCGAGGTCGGCGTCGACACCGGCGGCTGCAACATCCAGTTCGCGGTCAACCCCGAGGACGGCCGGGTCATCGTCATCGAGATGAACCCGCGCGTCTCCCGGTCCTCCGCGCTCGCCTCCAAGGCCACCGGCTTCCCGATCGCGAAGATCGCCGCGAAGCTGGCCGTCGGCTACACGCTGGACGAGATCCCCAACGACATCACGGAGAAGACGCCGGCCTCCTTCGAGCCGACCCTCGACTACGTCGTCGTCAAGGCCCCGCGGTTCGCCTTCGAGAAGTTCCCCTCGGCGGACTCGACCCTGACGACCACCATGAAGTCGGTCGGCGAGGCCATGGCCATCGGCCGCAACTTCACCGAGGCGCTCCAAAAGGCGCTGCGGTCGCTGGAGAAGAAGGGCTCGCAGTTCACCTTCGTGGGCGAGCCCGGCGACAAGACCCTCCTCCTGGAGGAGGCCGCCCGGCCGACCGACGGGCGCATCAACACCGTCATGCAGGCCATCCGCGCCGGCGCCACCCCCGAGGAGGTCTTCGACCACACGAAGATCGACCCGTGGTTCGTCGACCAGCTCTTCCTCATCAAGGAGATCGCGGACGAGCTGGCCGCCGCCGAGCGCCTCGACTCCGGCCTGCTCGCCGAGGCCAAGCGGCACGGCTTCTCCGACGCCCAGATCGCCGAGATCCGCGGCCTGCGCGAGGACGTCGTGCGCGAGGTGCGGCACGCGCTCGGCGTGCGCCCGGTCTACAAGACGGTCGACACCTGCGCCGCCGAGTTCGCCGCGAAGACGCCGTACTTCTACTCCTCCTACGACGAGGAGAGCGAGGTCGCCCCGCGCGAGAAGCCCGCGGTGATCATCCTGGGCTCGGGCCCGAACCGCATCGGCCAGGGCATCGAGTTCGACTACTCCTGCGTCCACGCCTCCTTCGCGCTGAGCGACGCGGGCTACGAGACCGTGATGGTCAACTGCAACCCGGAGACCGTCTCCACGGACTACGACACCTCCGACCGGCTCTACTTCGAGCCGCTCACCCTGGAGGACGTCCTGGAGATCGTCCACGCCGAGGCGCAGGCCGGCCCGATCGCGGGCGTCATCGTCCAGCTCGGCGGCCAGACCCCGCTCGGCCTCTCGCAGGCCCTGAAGGACAACGGCGTCCCGGTCGTCGGCACCTCGCCCGAGGCCATCCACGCCGCCGAGGACCGCGGCGCCTTCGGCCGCGTCCTCGCCGAGGCCGGCCTGCCCGCGCCGAAGCACGGCACCGCCACCACCTTCAGCGAGGCCAAGGCCATCGCCGACGAGATCGGCTACCCCGTCCTCGTCCGCCCCTCGTACGTGCTCGGCGGCCGCGGCATGGAGATCGTGTACGACGAGGTCCGCCTCGCCTCGTACATCGAGGAGTCGACCGAGATCAGCCCCTCGCGGCCGGTCCTCGTCGACCGCTTCCTGGACGACGCCATCGAGATCGACGTCGACGCGCTCTACGACGGCAGCGAGCTGTACCTCGGCGGCGTCATGGAGCACATCGAGGAGGCCGGCATCCACTCCGGCGACTCGGCGTGCGCGCTGCCCCCGATCACCCTCGGCGGCTTCGACATCAAGCGCCTGCGCGCCTCCACGGAGGGCATCGCCAAGGGCGTCGGCGTCCGCGGGCTGATCAACATCCAGTTCGCCATGGCGGGCGACATCCTCTACGTCCTGGAGGCCAACCCGCGCGCCTCGCGCACCGTCCCCTTCACCTCGAAGGCGACCGCGGTGCCGCTGGCCAAGGCCGCCGCCCGGATCTCGCTCGGCGCCACCATCGCCGAGCTGCGCGCCGAGGGCATGCTGCCCAAGCAGGGCGACGGGGGCACGCTGCCCATGGACGCGCCGATCTCCGTCAAGGAGGCCGTCATGCCGTGGTCGCGCTTCCGCGACATCCACGGACGCGGCGTCGACACCGTCCTCGGCCCGGAGATGCGCTCCACCGGCGAGGTCATGGGCATCGACACGGTCTTCGGCACCGCCTACGCCAAGTCGCAGGCCGGGGCCTACGGGCCGCTGCCCACCAAGGGCCGCGCCTTCATCTCCGTCGCCAACCGCGACAAGCGCTCGATGATCTTCCCGGCGCGCGAACTGGTCGCCCACGGCTTCGAGCTGCTCGCCACGTCCGGCACGGCCGAGGTGCTCAAGCGCAACGGCATCAACGCCACGGTCGTGCGCAAGCAGTCCGAGGGCGAGGGTCCGGGCGGCGAGAAGACGATCGTCCAGCTCATCCACGACGGCGGTGTCGACCTCATCGTCAACACCCCCTACGGCACCGGTGGCCGCCTCGACGGCTACGAGATCCGCACGGCCGCCGTGGCGCGCTCCGTGCCATGCCTGACGACGGTCCAGGCGCTCGCCGCCGCCGTCCAGGGCATCGACGCGCTCAACCACGGGGGCGTGGGCGTCCGGTCCCTCCAGGAGCACGCGGAACGCCTGACCGCGGCCCGCGACTAGCAGCCCCGAGGGGGACACCGGAAACGGTGTCCCCCTCTTCATGAGGCTCATTCGCGGCTCACTCCGAGGCTCTCTCCGAGGACAACGAACATGTACAAGCTCTTCTTCAACCTCGTCTTCAAGCGCATGGACCCGGAGCGGGCCCATCACCTCGCCTTCCGCTGGATCCGTCTCGCGGCCCGCGTCCCCGTGCTGCGCACCTTCCTCGCCGCCGCCCTCGCGCCCCGTCACGAGGAACTGCGCACCGAGGCCCTCGGGCTGCGGATGCACGGTCCGTTCGGGCTCGCGGCGGGCTTCGACAAGAACGCCGTCGCGATCGACGGCATGGCGATGCTCGGCTTCGACCACATCGAGATCGGCACGGTCACGGGCGAGCCCCAGCCCGGCAACCCCAAGAAGCGGCTGTTCCGCCTCGTCCAGGACCGCGCGCTGATCAACCGCATGGGCTTCAACAACGAGGGCTCCGCGGCCGTCGCCGAGCGCCTCGCCTCCCGTAGGCCTGCCTTCAAGGCCGTCGTCGGCGTCAACATCGGCAAGACCAAGGTCGTGCCGGAGGAGGAGGCCGCCGCCGACTACGTGAAGTCGACCGAGCGGCTCGCCCGCCACGCCGACTACCTGGTCGTCAACGTCTCGTCCCCCAACACCCCGGGCCTGCGCAACCTCCAGGCCACCGAGTCGCTGCGGCCCCTGCTGACCGCCGTGCGCGAGGCCGCCGACCGCAGCGTCGAGGGCCGCCGGGTGCCGCTCCTGGTCAAGATCGCCCCCGACCTCGCGGACGAGGACGTCGACGCCGTCGCGGACCTCGCCGTCGAGCTGAGCCTGGACGGCATCATCGCCACGAACACGACCATCGCGCGCGAGAGCCTCGGTCTGCGGTCCGACCCCTCCCTGGTGCGGGAGACCGGCGGGCTCTCCGGAGCGCCCCTCAAGGAGCGCTCCCTGGAGGTCCTGCGCCGCCTCTACGCGCGCGTGGGCGACCGCATCACCCTCGTCGGCGTCGGAGGCGTGGAGAACGCCGAGGACGCCTGGCAGCGCATCCTGGCGGGCGCCACCCTGGTCCAGGGCTACAGCGCCTTCATCTACGAAGGGCCCTTCTGGGCCCGCGCGATCCACAAGGGTCTCGCCGCGCGCCTCAACGCCTCCCCGTACGCCACGCTCGCCGAGGCCGTCGGCGCCGACGCAAGGAAGTCCGCATGAGTGCCGAGGAGATCCGCGTGGGCGCCCCCGAACCCTTCGGCGCCCGCCTGCGTCACGCCATGGACGAGCGGGGCCCGCTGTGCGTCGGCATCGACCCGCACGCCTCACTGCTGTCCGCGTGGGGGCTGAACGACGACATCGCGGGCCTGGAACGGTTCACGCGGACCGTCGTCGAGGCGCTCGCCGGGAGCGTCGCCGTCTTCAAGCCGCAGAGCGCGTTCTTCGAGCGCTTCGGCTCGCGGGGCATCGCCGTCCTGGAGAAGGCCGTCGCGGAGCTGCGCGAGGCCGGTGCCCTGGTCGTGATGGACGCCAAGCGCGGCGACATCGGCTCGACCATGGCCGCGTACGCCGAGACCTTCCTGCACAAGGACTCCCCGCTGTTCAGCGACGCGCTCACGGTCTCGCCCTACCTCGGGTACGGCTCGCTGAGGCCGGCCGTCGAACTCGCCCGGGAGAACGGCGCGGGGCTGTTCGTGCTGGCCCTCACCTCCAACCCGGAGGGCGCCGAGGTCCAGCACGCGCAGCGCGAGGACGGCCGTACGGTCGCGGCCACCGTCCTCGGCCACCTCGCCGCCGACAACGCCGGCCAGACGCCCCTCGGCTCCTTCGGCGCGGTCGTCGGCGCGACGCTGGGCGACCTCTCCTCGTACGACCTCGGGATCAACGGCCCGCTGCTCGCGCCCGGCATCGGCGCGCAGGGCGCGACCCCGGCCGATCTGCCGGGCGTCTTCGGCGCCGCCGTGCGCAACGTGGTGCCGAGCGTGAGCCGGGGAGTGCTGCGGTACGGGCCGGACGCCGCCGGCCTGCGCGGGGCCGCGGAGCGTTTCGCGGACGAGATCCGGACGGCCGTCGAGGCGGCCTGACGGGAGCGGCGGAGCGCGCGTCGTGCTCCCGGCGACGACTCACCGGCCGAAAGCCGGTGAGATATGCCGGGAATGTCCGGCTCGACAGAGGCTGACCAGGACTTTTCGTCTGTTCTCGCTGACTCCGGCGGCCATGGCCGCTAGTCTCCGAGGGAGTCAACGGGCAAGCGCGTTGCACGTTGCTCCCCAGGTGTGGGGCGACTAGGTTCCTCACCGGTCCGTATCCGACAGTTCGACATCCGAGGTGACGTAGGCGTGGCTCTTCCGCCCCTTACCCCTGAACAGCGCGCAGCCGCGCTCGAAAAGGCCGCCGCGGCTCGCCGGGAGCGGGCCGAGGTCAAGAATCGACTCAAGCACTCCGGGGCCTCGCTTCACGAGGTCATCAAGCAGGGCCAGGAGAACGATGTCATCGGCAAGATGAAGGTCTCCGCCCTCCTGGAGTCCCTGCCTGGCGTGGGCAAGGTCCGCGCCAAGCAGATCATGGAGCGTCTTGGCATCTCCGAGAGCCGCCGTGTGCGCGGTCTCGGCTCCAACCAGATCGCGTCTCTTGAGCGCGAGTTCGGCGGTGGCGCTGCCTGACGTTCTCAGGCACTCCTGAGAACCTGGATAATCGCTGCATGGCTGCAACATCCCGGGGGACACCCCCCGTACCCCCGGACGTACGTCCGCGGCTGACCGTGCTCTCCGGCCCCTCCGGGGTCGGCAAGAGCACGGTCGTCGCCCATATGCGCAAAGAACACCCCGAGGTCTGGCTCTCGGTCTCCGCCACCACACGGAAGCCGCGGCCCGGGGAGAAGCACGGAGTCCAGTACTTCTTCGTCTCCGACGAGGAGATGGACAAGCTGATCGCCAACGGCGAGCTGCTGGAGTGGGCCGAGTTCGCCGGCAACCGCTACGGCACGCCGCGGCGCGCCGTGATGGATCGCCTGGAGGCGGGTGAGCCCGTCCTCCTGGAGATCGATCTCCAGGGCGCGCGCCTGGTGCGCGAGTCGATGCCCGAGGCGCAGCTCGTCTTCCTCGCCCCGCCGAGCTGGGACGAGCTGGTCCGCCGGCTCACCGGCCGCGGGACCGAGGCGCCCGAGGTGATCGAGCGCAGGCTGGCCGCCGCCAGGATCGAGCTGGCCGCCGAGGCCGAGTTCGACACGACCCTCGTCAACACCTCCGTCGAGGACGTGGCCCGCGAGCTGCTAGCCTTGATGAGAGTTCTCTGATCTTTACCCCTGTCTTGACCCTTCTGGTCTTGACCCCATCGGAAGGCGAAGAGTGTCCTCTTCCATCACCGCGCCCGAGGGCATCATCAACCCGCCGATTGATGAGCTGCTCGAAGCCACCGACTCGAAGTACAGCCTCGTGATCTACGCCGCCAAGCGCGCGCGCCAGATCAACGCGTACTACTCGCAGCTCGGTGAGGGCCTCCTGGAGTACGTCGGCCCCCTGGTGGACACGCACGTCCACGAGAAGCCGCTCTCCATCGCGCTCCGCGAGATCAACGCGGGCCTGCTGACCTCCGAGGCCATCGAGGGCCCCGCCCAGTAGGCGCTGTTCGTTCTCTCACCACAGGCCCGGCAGCGCGACTGCCGGGCCTGTGGTGTGTCATGGAGTCGTACGTCTCCGACTGCGGAGATCCAAGTGCGGGGAGGCACGGGTGAGCAAGCCCAAGGTCGTTCTGGGGGTCAGCGGTGGCATCGCCGCCTACAAGGCGTGCGAGCTGCTGCGGCGGCTGACCGAGTCGGGCCATGACGTGCGCGTCGTGCCGACCGCGTCGGCGCTGCACTTCGTCGGCGCCGCGACCTGGTCCGCCCTGTCCGGCAACCCCGTCTCGACGGAGGTCTGGTCGGACGTCCACGAGGTGCCGCACGTGCGCATCGGGCAGCACGCCGACCTCGTGATCGTCGCCCCCGCCACCGCCGACATGCTCGCCAAGGCGGCGCACGGCCTCGCCGACGACCTGCTCACCAACACCCTGCTCACCGCCCGCTGTCCGGTGGTCTTCGCCCCGGCCATGCACACGGAGATGTGGGAGCACCCGGCCACCCAGGAGAACGTCGCCACGCTGCGGCGGCGCGGCGCCCTGGTCATCGAGCCCGCGGTCGGCCGGCTCACCGGCGTCGACACCGGCAAGGGCCGCTTCCCGGACCCCGTCGAGCTCTTCGAGGTCGTACGCCGGGTCCTGGCGCGCGGCGACCGGGCACGGGACCTCGCCGGGCGCCACGTGGTGGTCAGCGCCGGCGGCACCCGCGAGCCCCTCGACCCCGTCCGCTTCCTCGGCAACCGCTCCTCCGGCAAGCAGGGCTACGCGCTCGCCCGCAGCGCGGCCGCGCGGGGCGCCCGGGTCACGCTGGTGGCGGCGAACGCCGCGCTGCCGGACCCGGCCGGCGTCGACGTCGTGCCGGTCGGCACCGCCGTGCAGCTCCGCGAGGCCGTCCTGAAGGCCGCGGCCGACGCCGACGCCGTCGTGATGGCCGCCGCCGTGGCCGACTTCCGCCCCGCGACCTACGCGTCCGGGAAGATCAAGAAGAAGGACGGCCAGGAGCCGGCGCCCATCGCCCTGGTCCGCAACCCCGACGTCCTCGCCGAGGTCGCCGGGGACAGGGCCCGTCCCGGCCAGGTGGTCGTCGGTTTCGCCGCCGAGACGGACGACGTCCTCGCCAACGGCCGGGCCAAGCTGGCCCGCAAGGGCTGTGACCTCCTCGTCGTCAACGAGGTCGGCGAGCGCAAGACCTTCGGCTCCGAGGAGAACGAGGCACTCGTGCTCGGCGCGGACGGCTCCGAGACGCCGGTGCCCCACGGGCCGAAGGAGGCGCTGGCCGACACGGTCTGGGACCTGGTCGCGGAACGCCTCTCCTGAGGCGGCCTCGCGCGGCGGCTCTCCTGGGGCGGCTCTCCTGGGGCGGCTTCCGTCTCCCCGCGTTCCTCGCCTCTTTTCCTTCGCTCCCTTTCCTCTTGTGGCGGAACTCGGCCACAATGCGGTGCGTTACTTGACCGGGTCTCCTTCATCGGGGCTCAATGTCATCTTCGTACCACCAGCGGCCTCAAACCCGGGGAAATGGGGCGAGAGGTCCTCTGGCGGAGATCGATCGCCGTACCGCACAATGCAGTGCCGCAGGTCACAGCCTCCCAAGTGGCGAGACACGTGGTCCCGCGGACAGGTGTGACCGATAAACTGGTCTCGGACGACGCCGGGCGCAGCTCCCGGCCGTCCATCAATGATCAGCCAGCAGCCGCTGCAACCACAGGGAGCGATGTGTCCCGGCGCCTCTTTACCTCGGAGTCTGTGACCGAAGGTCACCCCGACAAGATCGCTGACCAGATCAGCGACACCATTCTCGACGCGCTTTTGCGGGAGGACCCGAAGTCCCGGGTCGCCGTGGAGACGCTGATCACCACCGGCCTCGTCCACGTGGCCGGCGAGGTCACGACCAAGGCGTACGCGCCGATCGCGCAGCTCGTGCGCGACAAGATCCTCGAGATCGGTTACGACTCCTCGAAGAAGGGCTTCGACGGCGCCTCCTGCGGCGTCTCGGTGTCCATCGGCTCGCAGTCCCCCGACATCGCGCAGGGCGTCGACACGGCGTACGAGCAGCGTGTCGAGGGCGACGAGGACGAGCTGGACAAGCAGGGCGCGGGCGACCAGGGCCTGATGTTCGGCTACGCCTGCGACGAGACGCCCGAGCTGATGCCGCTCCCGATCCACCTCGCGCACCGCCTCTCGCGGCGCCTGTCCGAGGTGCGCAAGAACGGGACCATCCCCTACCTGCGCCCCGACGGCAAGACCCAGGTCACCATCGAGTACGACGGCGACAAGGCCGTCCGTCTCGACACGGTCGTGGTCTCCTCGCAGCACGCCAGCGACATCGACCTGGACTCGCTGCTCGCCCCCGACATCCGCGAGTTCGTGGTCGAGGCCGAGCTGAAGGCGCTCCTCGACGACGGCATCAAGCTGGACACCGAGGGCTACCGCCTGCTGGTCAACCCCACCGGCCGCTTCGAGATCGGCGGCCCGATGGGCGACGCCGGCCTCACCGGCCGCAAGATCATCATCGACACGTACGGCGGCATGGCCCGGCACGGCGGTGGCGCGTTCTCCGGCAAGGACCCGTCCAAGGTCGACCGCTCGGCCGCCTACGCGATGCGCTGGGTCGCCAAGAACGTCGTGGCGGCCGGTCTCGCGGCCCGCTGCGAGGTCCAGGTCGCGTACGCCATCGGCAAGGCCGAGCCGGTCGGTCTGTTCGTCGAGACCTTCGGCACGGCCACGATCGACACGGACAAGATCGAGACGGCCATCAGCGAGGTCTTCGACCTCCGCCCGGCCGCGATCATCCGCGACCTCGACCTGCTGCGTCCGATCTACTCGCAGACCGCCGCGTACGGCCACTTCGGCCGGGCGATCCCCGACTTCACGTGGGAGCGCACGGACCGCGTGGACGCGCTGCGCAAGGCGGCGGGGCTCTAGTCCCGACCGTTCGGTTCCGCTTAGTCGAGGCCCGGTATCCCCTGGTGGGATGCCGGGCCTCGGCGGTTTTCCGGCGCTGTCGGTGCGGTCTGGTAGGAATGCTGCTGTGAGCAGGGAGAACGGGCCAGGTGTGGGTGAGGGCGCCGGGGGCGGGGTGCCCGAGGGCGAGCAGCTCGCGTTGATCCGGGAGAGCGTGCGGGGCGCCAAGGTGCCGCGGGCCAAGCCGCGGACATGGCGGGGCGCGGCGCTGGCCAAACAGCTGCCGGTGGCCCGCGTCCTGGTCGACAAGGGCGTGTTGCACCTCGACCGGTACTTCGACTACGCCGTGCCCGAGGAGCTGGACGCCGTGGCGCAGCCCGGGGTCAGGGTGCGGGTCCGGTTCGGCGCCGGGGCGCGCAACGTGCGCGAGGGGCGGCGCGAGGGTGGCGGACTGATCGACGGGTTCATCGTCGAGCGGCGGGCCGAGAGCGAGTACACCGGCCCGCTGGCCGCGCTGGCGCAGGTCGTCTCGCCGGAGCCGGTGCTCGACCAGGGCCTCCTGGAGCTGGCCCGCGCCGTCGCCGACCGGTACGCCGGCAGCCTCGCCGACGTGCTGCAGCTGGCCGTCCCGCCCCGGCACGCGCGGGCCGAGGCCAAGGCCGCCTCCGCCCCCGCCGCGCCCCCGCCGCCGCCCGACGCCGGGACCTGGCGGCGCTATGCGCATGGGGCCGAGTTCCTCGGGGTCCTCGCCTCGGGCGGCTCGCCCCGCGCGGTGTGGACGGCGCTGCCGGGGCCGCAGTGGGCCGAGGAGATCGCACGCGCCGTGCAGGCCACCCTCGCCTCGGGGCGCGGCGCGCTGGTCGTCGTGCCGACCGGGCGGCCCGCCGCGCGCGTGGACGCCGCGCTCACGGCGCTCCTCGGCGAGGGGCGGCACGCGCTGCTGACCGCCGACGCCGGGCAGGAGCGCCGCTATCGGGAGTGGCTGTCCGTGCGGCGCGGCGAGGTGCGGGCCGTCGTCGGGACCCGGGCCGCCATGTTCGCGCCCGTGCGGGACCTGGGGCTGGTGGTGATCTGGGACGACGGCGACTCCAGCCACAGCGACGACCACGCGCCCTTCCCGCATGTGCGGGAGGTTTTGGAGCTGCGGGCAGCGCGGGACAAGTGCGGTTTCCTGCTGGGGGGATGGAGTTGCACGGTCGAGGCCGCCCAGCTCGTCGAGTCCGGCTGGGCGGCGCCGCTCGTCGCCGACCGCGAGCAGGTGCGCGGCGCCGTGCCGCTGGTGCGCACGGTGGGCGACGGCGACCTCGCGCGGGACGAGGCGGCGCGGGCCGCACGGCTGCCGACGCTGGCCTGGCGGGCCGTCCGGGATGGCCTCAAGCACGGGCCCGTCCTGGTCCAGGTGCCGCGCCGCGGGTATGTGCCGCGGCTGGCGTGCGAGCGGTGCCGGGAGCCCGCGCGGTGCCGGCGGTGCGCGGGGCCGCTGGAGGCGCAGGAGAGCGGGTCGGCCCTGCGGTGCGGCTGGTGCGGGGTGCCGGAGGCCGCCTGGCACTGCGGTTCGTGCGGCGGGTTCCGGTTGCGGGCGCAGGTCGTCGGGGCGCGGCGGACCGCCGAGGAGCTGGGCCGGGCGTTCCCGGCGGTGCCGGTGCGGACCTCCGGGCGGGAGCAAGTGCTGGACACGGTGCCGGGGGCGCCCGCGCTGGTGGTCAGTACGCCGGGGGCGGAGCCTGTCGCCGAGGGCGGTTATGCCGCCGCCCTGCTGCTCGACGGCTGGGCCATGCTCGGGCGGCCCGACCTGCGGGCGGGGGAGGACGCGCTGCGGCGGTGGATCGGGGCGGCCGCGCTCGTGCGTCCCCAGGGGGAGGGCGGCACGGTGGTGATCGTCGCCGAGCCGACGCTGCGGCCCGTGCAGGCACTCGTACGGTGGGACCCGGTCGGGCACGCGGTGCGGGAGCTGGAGGAGCGGGCCGAGCTGAACTTCCCGCCGGTCTCGCGGATGGCGGCGGTCTCCGGGCCGCCGGAGGCGCTCAGGGGCTTCCTCGCGGGGGCCGAACTGCCGCCGGACGCCGTGGTGTTGGGCCCGGTACCGGTCCAGGAGGCGACGCCCGGCCCCGCCCGGCGGCCGGGAGCGGCGCCGGTCGGCGAGCGGTGGGAGCGGGTGCTGATCCGGGTACCACCGGGGAGCGGCGCCGCGCTCGCCTCCGCACTGAAGTCGGCGCAGGCCGCGCGGATGGCCCGAGGAGCGAAGGGCACCAAACAGCCCGGCACAGAGCCGATCCGCATCCGCGTGGACCCCCCGGACATCGGCTGAGAACGACCACTGCTTCCGGCCCCCGGGCGGTGCGCCCTTTCAGGGACACGGGCAACTGCGCGCTCACCCACGACATGCCCGCAGGGGCTGGCCGGGCGGGGCGACGGGGGCGCGGCTCCTGTTGATGGGGGGCGGCCGAGACTCCCTCAGGGGCGCGGGGAGCGGGCGGCCACGCGGCAACCCCCCGCCCCCCGGCGGAGCCGTACGCAGGCGACTGCCCCCTCGCCGGACGGGGCGAGGAGGCAGGAAGAGGTCGAGGGAAGGGCGGGTCAGCCGCTGCGAGGGGCGGGGAAGGCGCTCGGCCTGGTCTCGTCCCGGAGGGCGGGACTGCCGGCGGTCGGCTGAGTCGGCATCGCACGCGCCGCGGGGACGGACGGCAGAGGAGCGCCGACCGGCACCGGGCGGCTGACCGTGGCGGTCGTGGTGGACGCGGCCGGAGCCTCCGTCGCACGCTCCGCCTCGGCCGCCGCCTGCGCGGTGGCCCGCCGGGCCCCGTACCGACGGTGGACGGCCTGCTTGGTGACGCCGAGGGCCGAGCCCACCGCGTCCCACGAGAACCCGAGCGAGCGGTCGAAGTCCACCGCGGCGGTGACCAGCGTCTCGACGCTGTCCCGCAGTTCCTGGGCGAGTCGGACGGTCGGGGCGGGGGCCCGCCCGTAGACGACGAACCCCGCGGAGGGGCTGGAGCGGCGCGGGCGGTAGACGTTGCCGAGCTGGGCGGTGAGGGTCCGCAGTGCGTCCACCTGCCGGCGGACCCGCTCGATGTCCCGCACCAGGAGGTGCAGGCTGGCCCGGGCCTGGGCGTCGTGGGTTGCGTGGTCGGCCATGAACAAGCCTCTCGAACCGGCGTGGAATGAGGATCGGGTCGCATCCGCGGCCCAGGGTGGTCAACTCTCTCTTGACCAACGCGCCAGGTCGTGAGGGGTCACGGTGCAGGGGCGTATGCGCATATGCACGGGGCGCGCGAGGCTTCGTACGCCCCCGGGAGCGTCAACGCCGGGCACCGGCGGGGCCGTCCTGGGCGGGGCCCGCGGGCGGCCCATAGACTGGTGCGCTGCCGTCGCTCCCACCAGAGATCCGAGGTACCACCCAGTGAAGCTCGTCTTCGCAGGCACTCCCGAGGTCGCCGTCCCCGCGCTGGACGCCCTGATCGCCTCCGGCCGGCACGAGGTCGCCGCCGTCGTGACCCGCCCCGACGCGCCCGCGGGCCGTGGGCGCAGGCTCGTCGCCAGCCCGGTCGCGGAGCGCGCGCTGGAAGCCGGCATCGAGGTGCTGAAGCCCGCGAAGCCGCGTGACGAGGACTTCCTGGCGCGGCTGCGGGAGATCGGCCCGGACTGCTGCCCCGTCGTCGCCTATGGCGCCCTGCTGCCCAAGGTCGCGCTCGACGTGCCGGCGCACGGCTGGGTCAACCTGCACTTCTCGCTGCTGCCCGCCTGGCGCGGCGCCGCGCCGGTGCAGCACGCCGTGATGGCGGGCGACGAGATCACCGGCGCGTCGACGTTCCTGATCGAGCAGGGACTCGACTCCGGGCCGGTGTACGGCACGGTCACGGAGGAGGTGCGGCCCACCGACACCAGCGGCGACCTGCTCACCCGCCTGGCCTTCGCGGGCTCGGGGCTGCTGCTCGCGACCATGGACGGCATCGAGGACGGCAGCCTGAAGGCGGTGCCGCAGCCGGCCGACGGCGTCACCCTCGCCCCGAAGATCACCGTCGAGGACGCCCAGGTGGACTGGGCCGCGCCCGCCCTGCGCGTGGACCGCGTGGTGCGCAGCTGCACGCCCGCGCCCGGCGCCTGGACCGTCTTCCGCGGCGAGCGTCTGAAGATCATCCAGGCCGCTCAGGTGCCCGACCGCACGGACCTCGCGCCCGGCGAGCTGTCCGCCGCCAAGAACAACGTGTACGTCGGTACCGGCTCGCACGCCGTCGAGCTGCTCTGGGTCCAGCCGCAGGGCAAGAAGCCGATGCGCGGCGCCGACTGGGCGCGCGGGGTGCGGATCGCCCCCGATGAGCGCCTCGGCGGTGGCGACGTAGGCTGAGTGGGTTCGCCCCATCCAGCAGCGGAGCACCTTTGAACGACCAGCCGAACCGGCGCCCCCGCAAGCCCTCCGGTCAGCCGGGCAAGTCCGGCAAGCCCTACCGCCGGCCCCAGAAGGACCCCGTCCGCTTCCTCGCCTTCGAGGCGCTGCGCGCTGTGGACGAGCGGGACGCGTACGCGAACCTCGTCCTGCCGCCCCTGCTGCGCAAGGCCAGGGAGAAGGAGGGGCCGGAGAAGTTCGACGCACGGGACGCGGCGCTCGCCACCGAGCTCGTCTACGGGACACTGCGCCGCCAGGGGACGTACGACGCGATCGTGGCGGCCTGCGTCGACCGGCCGCTGCGCGAGGTCGACCCGCCGGTCCTCGACGTGCTCAACCTCGGCGTGCACCAGCTGCTCGGTACGCGCATCCCGACGCACGCCGCCGTCTCCGCCTCGGTGGAGCTGGCGCGCGTGGTGCTCGGCGACGGGCGGGCCAAGTTCGTCAACGCCGTGCTGCGCAAGGTAGCCCAGAACGACCTCGACGGCTGGGTGGAGAAGGTCGCGCCGCCCTACGACGAGGACCCCGAGGACCATCTGGCCGTCGTGCACTCGCACCCCCGCTGGGTCGTCTCGGCGCTGTGGGACTCGCTCGGCGGCGGCCGCGCCGGCATCGAGGACCTGCTCGAAGCCGACAACGAACGCCCCGAGGTCACCCTTGTCGCCCGCCCCGGCCGGGCCACCGCGCAGGAACTGCTGCACTCCGTCGGAGAGGACTCGGCCCTGCCGGGCCGCTGGTCGCCGTATGCCGTGCGGCTCAGCGAGGGCGGTGAGCCCGGTCTGGTCGAGGCGGTGCGCGAGGGCCGCGCCGGTGTGCAGGACGAGGGCAGCCAGCTCGTCGCGCTCGCCCTGGCGAACGCCCCGCTGGAGGGCCCCGACACCAAGTGGCTCGACGGCTGCGCGGGCCCCGGCGGCAAGGCGGCCCTGCTCGCCGGGCTCGCCGCCGAACGCGGCGCCGTGCTGCTCGCCTCCGAGAAGCTGCCGCACCGGGCCGGCCTGGTCGCCCAGTCCCTGCGCGGCAACCCCGGCCCCTACCAGGTGATCGCCGCCGACGGCACCCGCCCGCCGTGGCGGCCCGGCACCTTCGACCGGGTCCTGATGGACGTGCCCTGCACCGGCCTCGGCGCGCTGCGCAGGCGCCCGGAGGCCCGCTGGCGGCGCCGCCCGCAGGACCTGGACGGCTTCGCCCCGCTGCAACGCTCCCTGCTGCGCACGGCGTTGGAGTCCGTACGCGTCGGAGGCGTCGTCGGGTACGCCACCTGCTCGCCGCACCTGGCCGAGACCCGGGCGGTCGTCGACGACGTCGTCAAGCACAGCGACGGCGCCGAACTGCTCGACGCGCGCCCGCTGCTCCCCGGCGTCCCGGCGCTGGGCGAGGGCCCCGACGTACAGCTGTGGCCGCATCTGCACGGCACGGACGCGATGTATCTGGCGCTGATCCGACGGACCGCCTGATCCGGAGATCCGCCCTCTCCGCCCGAGCTGCCTGCGCCGCCTGAGCCGCGTGAATCGCAGGCGGTGCAGGGCGGCGCAGGCTTCGCGACAGCGAGCGATCCCGCGTCCGGTCCCGCCGTGGCGGACGGCGAGAGGCGCCCCCGCCGCGCGAGCCGGCTTCGCAGGCGTACACGGCGCGGTGGGGCGCGCGGCACCCGGCCGCGCGGGGCGCCGTGCCCACGGCTCGGACCGCGGTCCGCGGTGGGGGCCGGGCATGGGAGGCTTGGGGCATGGCCGTGCAGATCAACCCCAGCATCCTGTCCGCGGACTTCGCCCGCCTCGCCGAGGAGGCGAAGGCCGTCGAGGGCGCCGACTGGCTCCATGTCGACGTGATGGACAACCACTTCGTCCCCAACCTCACCCTCGGCGTGCCGGTCGTGGAGGCGCTGGCCCGCGCGACGGACACGCCCCTCGACTGCCACCTGATGATCGAGGACCCCGACCGCTGGGCCCCGCAGTACGTCGAGGCGGGCGCCGGATCGGTCACCTTCCACGCGGAGGCCGCCGCCGCTCCCGTGCGGCTGGCCCGCGAGATCCGCGCGAAGGGCGCCCGCGCCTCCATGGCACTGAAGCCGGCGACGCCCATCGAGCCGTACGAGGACCTGCTGCGCGAGCTCGACATGCTGCTGATCATGACGGTCGAGCCGGGCTTCGGGGGACAGGCGTTCCTCGACATCATGCTGCCCAAGATCCGCCGCACCCGTGAACTGATCGGCAAGCACGGCCTGGAGCTGTGGCTCCAGGTCGACGGCGGGGTCTCCGCCGACACCATCGAGCGCTGCGCGGAGGCCGGAGCCGACGTCTTCGTCGCGGGCTCCGCGGTCTACGGCGCCACGGACCCGGCGGAAGCGGTACGTTCACTGCGTGCCCAAGCGACGGCAAAGACCGCGTCAAGCGCCTGGGCATGCGGCCACTGAGCCACGGGAACGTGAACGCAGTCCCTCAGGGCTGATCGACCAGGCCGGATCTGCAAGGATGAGCGGCGAACCCAGTTTGTGAACAGCAGTGAGGAGAGCGCCGTGTCGGCCATGTCGGCGGGTCGGTCAGCCATGCGGATGGGCCCCGCGGAGCTGGTGCAGGCGGCGGCCATGGCCCGCCGCTTCTACCTCGAGGGCAAGTCCAAGATCCAGATCGCCGAGGAGTTCGGCGTCAGCCGCTTCAAGGTGGCCCGGGTCCTGGAGACGGCCCTGGAGCGGGATCTCGTGCGCATCGAGATCCGGGTCCCGGCGGAGTTGGACGCCGAGCGCTCGGACGCGCTGCGCGCCCGCTACGGCCTGCGGCACGCCGTCGTGGTGGAGTCCCCGGCGCCCACCGACGAGATCGAGGACTCCCCCGACCCCGAGAACCTCGGCGAGGTCGCGGCGGACCTGCTCGGCGAACTGGTCAACGAGGGCGACGTGCTCGGCCTCGCCTGGGGCCGCTCCACGATCCACATGGCGGCGGCGCTCGACCAGCTGCCGCCGTGCACGGTCGTGCAGCTGACCGGTGTCTACGACGCGGGGACCGCCGAGCGCGGCTCCGTGGAGGCCGTACGGCGCGCCGCCCAGGTCTCCGGCGGCGAGGCCCACCCCATCTACGCGCCGATGCTGCTGCCCGACCCCGCCACCGCGGCGGCGCTGCGCAACCAGACCGGCATCGCCCGCGCCTTCGAGTACTTCGACAAGGTGACGGTCGCCGCGGTCTCCATCGGCTCCTGGGAGCGGGGCATCTCCACCGTGCACGACATGCTCAGCGACGAGGAGCGGGCGCACTACGCCTCCCTCGGAGTGGCGGCGGAGATGTCGGCGCACCTGTTCGACGCCGAGGGGCGTCGCGTCGGGCGGGATCTCGGGGAGCGGTGCATCACCGTCGAGGCGGACCGGCTGCGGCGCATTCCCGAGGTCGTCGCCATCGCCGGCGGGCAGCGCAAGGCCGCGGCCATCGACGCGGTGCTGCGGTCCGGGCTGGTCACCAGCCTGGTCACGGACACCGCCGCCGCCGATCAGCTGCTGGTCGCCGGGCCCGCCCCGCGGCCCGCGCTGGACCGGGCGGACCCCGACGGCAGTTGACCGGCCGCGGCTTCCGCGGCGACCGGTCGGACGGTTCCCCGCGCCCCGCGCGGGGCGCTGTGGCAGGGTCTCTCGCATGCTGAGCCGGTTTGTCCCCCGCGTGCTGGGGATCGTGCTGATGTGTCTCGCCGTGCTGGCGAGCGGGTGTGGGCCGGACGCCTCCACCGCGCCGGACTGGGCCCGCGGCATGGACACCGTCCGGGCCGACCGGCTGCCCGCCGAGGCCCGGCTGACCCTGCGGCGCATCGACGACGGCGGCCCCTTCCCGTACGAGAGGGACGGCGCCGTCTTCGGCAACTTCGAGCGGAGACTGCCCCGCGAGAAACGCGGCTACTACCACGAGTACACCGTCCGCACGCCCGGTGAGCGCGACCGCGGTGCCCGGCGCATCGTCACCGGGAGCGGCGGCGAGATCTACTACACCGATGACCACTACGCGTCCTTCAAGGCGGTGCTGAGGCGATGACCGACGTACCCGAACCCCGCACCCCCGCACCCGACCCCCTCGCGCCCGTGCTCGATGCCGCGCGCGGCGCCGGGTGGACCACCGCGGCGCTCTCCCTGGCCGGGGTGAGCGACAAGGCGGCCTTCATGGAGCGCTGCGCCCGGGGCCTTGGCCTGCCCGAGTGGTTCGGGCACAACTGGGACGCCCTCGCCGACTGCCTCACCGACCTGTCCTGGGCGCCCCGCGCCCGGGGGCGGCTGCTCGTCGTCTCCGGCTGGCAGGAGTACGCCCGGGCCGAGCCGGGGGAGTGGGAGACGGCGCAGGAGGTCTTCTCCTCGGCGGTCGAGCACTGGCGGGGCGCGGAGACCGGGCTGGAGATCGTCCTCGCCCTGGGACCGGCCCGCACGGAGCGTGGCGAGGGCTGAACCGAACGTCCCGGCCCGCGGCGCCCTTGGAGGATCCGACCAGCGCCCCCGCGACCGGCCTGGGTGATCGTCCCAGGCGGCACGGGCCCGATGGCATGGGACAATGAAGTACGTGCTTTTCCCTCGGCCTAACTGTCCGGGGGCCACCTCTGATCGACTGGGATGAGCAGCACGTGCGCTTCCTCAATGACATCCAGCCTGCGTACGACCTGACGTACGACGACGTCTTCATGGTCCCGAGGCGCTCCGCCGTCGGCTCCCGCCAGGGCGTCGACCTCACCTCGCCCGACGGCACGGGCACCACGATCCCGCTGGTCGTCGCCAACATGACCGCGATCGCCGGCCGCCGCATGGCCGAGACTGTCGCCCGCCGCGGCGGCCTCGTCGTCATCCCCCAGGACATTCCGATCGAGGTCGTCACCGAGGTCGTCACCTGGGTCAAGACGCGCCACCACGTCCTGGACACCCCGATCGTCCTGGCCCCCACGCAGACGGTCGCCGACGCGCTCGCCCTGCTGCCCAAGCGCGCGCACAACGCGGGCGTCGTGGTCGACGGCGACCAGAAGCCCGTCGGCGTCGTCACCGACACCGACCTGACCGGCGTGGACCGCTTCACGCAGCTCTCCGAGGTCATGTCCAAGGACCTGGTGCTCCTGGACGCCGACATCGACCCGCGCGACGCGTTCAACAAGCTGGACCACGCCAACCGCAGGTACGCCCCCGCCGTGGACAAGGACGGCCGCCTCGCGGGCATCCTGACCCGCACGGGCGCCCTGCGCGCCACCCTCTACACCCCGGCCGTCGACGCCAAGGGCCGCCTGCGCGTCGCCGCCGCCGTCGGCATCAACGGCGACGTGGCGGGCAAGGCCAAGCAGCTGCTCGACGCGGGCGTCGACACGCTCGTCGTGGACACCGCGCACGGCCACCAGGAGTCGATGATCGCCGCCGTGAAGGCCGTGCGCTCGCTCGACCCGCAGGTCCCGATCGTCGCCGGCAACATCGTCGCCGCCGAGGGCGTGCGCGACCTCATCGAGGCCGGCGCCGACATCATCAAGGTCGGCGTGGGCCCCGGCGCCATGTGCACCACGCGCATGATGACCGGCGTCGGCCGCCCGCAGTTCTCCGCGGTGCTCGAATGCGCCGCCGAGGCCAAGAAGTTCGGCAAGCACGTCTGGGCCGACGGCGGTGTCCGCCACCCGCGCGACGTCGCCATGGCGCTGGCCGCCGGCGCCTCGAACGTCATGATCGGCTCCTGGTTCGCCGGGACGTACGAGTCCCCGGGCGACCTCCAGCACGACGCCCAGGGCCGCGCCTACAAGGAGTCCTTCGGCATGGCCTCGGCCCGCGCCGTGCGCAACCGCACGAGCGAGGAGTCGGCGTACGACCGCGCCCGCAAGGCGCTCTTCGAGGAGGGCATCTCGACCTCCCGCATGTTCCTGGACCCGACCCGTCCGGGCGTCGAGGACCTGATCGACTCGATCATCGCGGGCGTCCGCTCCTCCTGCACGTACGCGGGCGCGGCCTCCCTCGCGGAGTTCGCCGAGAAGGCCACGGTCGGCGTCCAGAGCGCCGCCGGCTACGCGGAGGGCAAGCCCCTGCACGCCAGCTGGAGCTAGCCCCAGTCGCACCCCCACGAAGGCCCCCGCGGTGATCTCCGCGGGGGCCTTCGGCGTGCCCCGCGACCCCCGGAACGCAACGGACGAAACGGACCGCGCAACGATCCGACGCCCAGGGCGCAAGTGCGCAATGATCGTCCGCCGGTGCGCAAGGTTGCTGCATTACGGCCGGGAAGGCATGGACCT
Organism: Streptomyces sp. NPDC005898; assembly: GCF_040629635.1. Lineage (NCBI taxonomy): Bacteria > Bacillati > Actinomycetota > Actinomycetes > Kitasatosporales > Streptomycetaceae > Streptomyces > Streptomyces sp. NPDC005898. The sequence continues at coordinate 149,350 of NZ_JBEXWC010000015.1, forward strand.
TAGAGTCAGGCGCTGTACGTGGTGTGGCGGGGACTGCCTGCTCGGTGGCTCCCGTCCCTGGACGCGGATGCCACGGGTCCCCGCCGCCCTGACCGGCAGCGACGAAGGAGCCAGCGCGTGCTCGACCAAGGCGCACCCCCGCAGAACCGCCCCAGCCCCCCGGGCACCCCTGGCCTCGGCCGCCGTCTGATGCGCCGCAAGCCGGTCGAAGCCCTGGTCGCGGAGGGTGGCCAGGGCGAGGGAGGCTCGCTCCGGCGCTCCCTCGGCATGTGGCAGCTGACCATGATCAGCATCGGTGCCACCCTCGGCACCGGCATCTTCGTCGTCCTCGGCGAGAGCGTCCCCAAGGCCGGCCCCGCCGTCACCATCTCCTTCGTGATCGCCGGCCTCACCGCCCTCTTCTCCGCCCTCTCCTACGCGGAACTGGCCGGCTCCATCCCGGTCGCCGGCTCCTCGTACTCGTACGCGTACGCAACGATGGGTGAACTCATCGCCTGGGTCTGCGGCTGGTGCCTGGTCCTGGAGTACGGCGTCTCGGTCGCCGCGGTCGCGGTCGGCTGGGGCGAGTACCTCAACGAACTGCTCGACGGCACCATCGGCGTCACCATCCCCGACGCGCTCTCCGCGGCGCCCGGCGAGGTCGACGGCGCGATCATCAACCTGCCCGGCCTCATCGTCGTGCTCCTCGCCATGGTCTTCCTGCTCGGCGGCGCCAAGGAGTCGGCGACCGCCAACACGATCATGGTCATGGTGAAGATCGCCGCGCTGGTGCTCTTCTGCACCATCGGCTTCATGGGCTTCAAGTCCGGCAACTACTCCGACTTCATGCCGCTCGGCACGGCCGGTGTCAGCGCCGCCGCCGCGAGCCTGTTCTTCTCGTACATCGGCTTCGACGCCGCCTCCACCGCCGGCGAGGAGGCCAAGAACCCCCAGCGTGACCTGCCCCGCGCCATCATGCTGTCGCTGGTCATCGTCACCGCGCTGTACGTCCTGGTCGCGGCCGTCGCCGTCGGCGCCTGGAACTGGAAGGACTTCGAGGGCTCCGAGGCCACGCTCGCCGCGATCATGAACGACGTCAGCGGCCAGCACATGTGGGGCACGATCCTCGCCGCCGGCGCGGTCATCTCCATCGCGTCCGTCGTCCTGACCGTCCTCTACGGCCAGACCCGCGTCCTGTTCGCCATGTCCCGCGACGGCCTGGTCCCCAAGGCGTTCGGCAGGGTCAGCGAGAAGACCGGCACGCCCCGCGTGAACACCGTCATCGTGTCGCTGTTCTGCGGCGCGCTCGCCTCGGTCGTCCCGCTCGGCAAGCTCGTCGACGCCACCAGCATCGGCACGCTCTTCGCCTTCGGCCTGGTCAACATCGCCGTGATCGTGCTGCGCCGCACCCGCCCGGACATGCCGCGCACCTTCCGGGTGCCGCTCGGCTGGCTCTTCCCGGTGCTCGGCTTCGGATTCTGCGCCTACAACATGTTCAGCCTCGACTCCATCACCTGGATCGTCTTCGGTGTCTGGATGGCCGTCGGCCTCGTGTTCTACTTCCTGTACGGCATGAGCCGCTCCCGATTGGCCACAGCAGAGAAGTGATCCACCCCCCGTGCGACTGAACGATCTCGACGAACGCATCGTGCACGCCCTCGCCGAGGACGCCCGCCGTTCCTACGCCGACATCGGCCAGCTGGTCGGACTCTCCGCGCCCGCCGTCAAGCGGCGCGTGGACCGGCTGCGGGCCACCGGAGCCATCACGGGCTTCACGGTGCGGGTGGACCCCGCGGCGCTCGGCTGGGAGACCGAGGGGTTCATCGAGATCTACTGTCGCCGCAACACCTCGCCGGAGGCGATCCAGCGAGGACTCGAGCGCTACACCGAGATCGCGTCCGCGTCCACCGTCACGGGGGACGCGGACGCGATCGTTCAGGTCTTCGCCGCGGACATGCGGCATTTCGAGCGGGTCCTGGAGCGGATCGCGGGGGAGCCGTTCGTGGAGCGGACCAAGTCCGTGCTGGTGCTTTCGCCGCTGATGCGGCGGTTCTCCTCGGGGTCACCCGCGTAGTCGTTCGCTGACGGGGCCGCTCCTCGGGCCGGCTTCCAGGGGCGGGCGCAATGAATCGTCGTTCCGGCGTCCGTACGCGCAACAGATCGCGCGGCTGCCCGCAACGGTCGCGTCTTGTACCGGCGAGGTCGGCGCCCGTACCGTCTAACGGACCCCACCTGCCCCTTCGTACGCCATGAGGATCAGCCATGCCTGCGCTGCGCACCGCCCTGCTCCAGAGTTCCGGGCAGCTCGGATCCGTCTCCGAGAACCTCACGGCGCTCGACGATGCGGCCGCGCGCGCCGCCGCCCAGGGGGCCGGGCTGCTCGTGGCGCCCGAGCTGTTCCTCACCGGGTACGCGATCGGCGACGACATCGCCCGCCTCGCCGAGGCCGCCGACGGCCCTTCCGCGACGGCGATCGCCGAGATCGCGGTCCGCCACCGGGTCGGCGTCGTCTACGGCTACCCGGAGCGCGAGGGCGACGTCGTCTTCAACTCCGCGCAGCTCATCGGCCCGGACGGGACCCGCCTCGCGAACTACCGCAAGACCCACCTCTTCGGCTGCTTCGAGCGCGACGCCTTCACCCCGGGGGAGCAGCCCGTCGTCCAGGCCGAGCTGGGCGGCGTCCGCGTCGGCCTCATGATCTGCTACGACGTGGAGTTCCCGGAGAACGTCCGCGCGCACGGCCTCGCGGGCACCGACCTGCTTCTCGTCCCCACCGCGCAGATGCACCCCTTCCAGTTCGTCGCCGAGTCGGTCATCCCGGTGCGCGCCTTCGAGAACCAGATGTACGTCGCGTACGTCAACCGCGTCGGCCCCGAGGGCGAGTTCGAGTTCGTCGGCCTGTCCACGCTGGCCGGCCCCGACGGGGTGGCACGGGCCCGCGCCGGCCGCGGCACCGAGCTGGTCGTCGGCGACGTCGACCCGGACTTCCTGCGCGCGTCCCGCGAGACCAACCCCTACCTGCGCGACCGCCGCCCCGGCCTGTACGCGTCCCTCGTCTGAGCCCACCCCCTCACCTGACTTTTCAGTTCGTGCAAGGAGTCCGTACCCCATGACGTCCACGGTGCCCACCGCCATCCAGCACACCGACGCCCAGCCGCCGATCACCATGTTCGGCCCGGACTTCCCCTACGCGTACGACGACTTCCTCGCGCACCCCGCGGGCCTCGGCCAGATACCCGCGACCGAGCACGGCACCGAGGTCGCCGTCATCGGCGGTGGCTTGTCCGGCATCGTCGCCGCGTACGAGCTGATGAAGATGGGCCTCAAGCCCGTCGTCTACGAGGCCGACCAGATCGGCGGCCGGCTGCGCACCGTCGGCTTCGAGGGGTGCGACGCCGACCTGACGGCCGAGATGGGCGCCATGCGCTTCCCGCCGTCCTCGACGGCGCTCCAGCACTACATCGACCTGGTGGGTCTGAAGACCCGCGCGTTCCCGAACCCGCTCGCCGAGTCGACCCCCTCCACGGTCGTGGACCTCAAGGGCGAGTCGCACTACGCCGAGACGGTGGCGGACCTGCCGCAGGTCTACCGCGACGTGGCGAAGGCGTGGGCGGACTGCCTGGAAGAGGGCGCCGACTTCTCCGACATGAACCGCGCCCTGCGCGAGCGCGACGTGCCCAAGATCCGCGAGATCTGGTCGAAGCTGGTCGAGAAGCTCGACAACCAGACCTTCTACGGCTTCCTCTGCGACTCCGAGGCCTTCAAGTCCTTCCGGCACCGCGAGATCTTCGGCCAGGTCGGCTTCGGCACGGGCGGCTGGGACACCGACTTCCCGAACTCCATCCTGGAGATCCTGCGCGTCGTCTACACCGAGGCCGACGACCACCACCGCGGCATCGTCGGCGGCAGCCAGCAGCTGCCCCTGCGCCTGTGGGAGCGGGAGCCGCAGAAGATCGTGCACTGGGAGCCCGGCACGTCCCTGAAGACGCTCCACGAGGGCGGCGAGCCCAAGCCGGCCGTGACGCGCCTGACCCGCACCGCCGGGAACCGCGTCACCGTCACCGACGCCTCCGGCGACATCCGCACCTACCGGGCGGCGATCTTCACCGCCCAGTCGTGGATGCTGCTCTCCAAGATCGAGTGCGACGACTCGCTCTTCCCCATCGACCACTGGACGGCGATGGAGCGCACCCACTACATGGAGTCCTCCAAGCTGTTCGTGCCGGTCGACCGGCCGTTCTGGCTGGACAAGGACGAGGAGACCGGCCGGGACGTCATGTCGATGACGCTCACCGACCGCATGACGCGCGGCACCTACCTCCTGGACGACGGTCCGGACAAGCCCGCCGTCATCTGCCTCTCCTACACCTGGTGCGACGACAGCCTGAAGTGGCTGCCCCTGTCGGCGAACGAGCGCATGGAGGTCATGCTCAAGTCGCTCGGCGAGATCTACCCGAAGGTCGACATCCGCAGCCACATCATCGGCAACCCGGTGACGGTCTCCTGGGAGAACGAGCCCTACTTCATGGGCGCCTTCAAGGCGAACCTGCCCGGCCACTACCGCTACCAGCGGCGCCTGTTCACCCACTTCATGCAGGACCGCCTGCCCGAGGACAAGCGCGGCATCTTCCTCGCGGGCGACGACATCTCCTGGACGGCCGGCTGGGCCGAGGGCGCGATCCAGACCGCGCTGAACGCGGTGTGGGGCGTGATGCACCACTTCGGCGGGGCCACGGACGCCACGAACCCCGGTCCGGGCGACGTGTACGACGAGATCGCGCCGGTCGAGCTGCCGGAGGACTGACCGCCGAAGGCCTGGCTGCCGGAGCAGTGGCGAGGGGCGCGGTGGCGGCGGCCGCGCTCAGTCCGGCAGCGGGGTGAGCAGGATGCGCCCCACCAGGCCCACCGCCCCGTCCAGGCGCTGCGTGAACTCCTCGGCGACGCCGGGCAGCTCCCGCAGCGCCCACAGGGCGCGGGCCGCCGCCCACGCGCCGTCGCGGGCCCGCTCCAGGCTCCAGGAGCCCGCCAGATGGGTCAGCGGATCGCTGATCTGGAGGAGGTCGGGGCCGGGCATCAGCTCCTCGCGGATGTGTTCCTCCAGGGCCACGAGGATGTCGCCCACGCGGTCGAACTCGTCCTCCAGATCGGCCGGTTCGCAGCCCAGCGCACGGCAGGTGTCCAGCAGCGCGAGCGCCAGATCGTGGCCGATGTGCGCGTTGATGCCCGCGAGGGCGAACTGCAGCGGGCGTACGCCGGGATGGCGCCGGTACTGGAACAGCGGACGCCAGCAGGCGGGCGGTGTGCGGCCGTCGGACGCGGCGTCGACGGCGGCCAGATACCGCTGTGCGAACCGGCCCCCCAGCGTGGCCGCGGCCCGGGTGTCGGGGAAGGCGCCCCGACCGATGCTCCGGCCGATCTCCTCGGTCACCGAGAGGTAGACGCGGTTGAAGACGGCCACCCCGTCGTGCGGCGGCCAGTCGTCGCCGAGCGCGCGCATCCGCGCCAGGACGCTGTCGACCTCCGGTGTGCGCGCAGGCGGCCCGGCCGGCCCGGACCGCTGCGCCACCATGCCGTCGCCCCCGCGCTCCGGGGCCCGTGTCTGTGCGAACCGCTCCACCTGCGCCATGGGGGCAGGGTCCCAGGCCCGGCCCGACCGGGCCCTCGGCGCACCGGTCGCTTCCCCGAAACGAGGGACCCCGCCGCCCCGGTTACGAGCGGACGCCGGAAGGGGCCTCGGCGCCCGCCGGGACCCGCCGCCGCAGGACGAGCGCAACGCCCGCGGTGGCCAGCGCCAGCGCCACGAGCAGCGCGCTTACGCACAGGGGCGAGCGGTGGCCGAGCCCCGCCGAGATCGCGAGACCGCCGGCCCACGGACCGAACGCGCCGCCCACGTTGAAGGCGGCGGTGGCGAAGCCGCCCGACAGCCGGGGCGCGTCGCTCGCCGCGTAGAGGGCCTGCGAGATCAGCGTCGAGCCCACGCCGAAGGACAGCGCGCCCTGGACGAGGACCAGCACGACCACGGCCACCGGGTGCGCGGCGGTCACCGCGAACAGGACCCAGCCCGCCAGCAGGGCGAGCATGCCCGACACCAGGAGCGGTACCGGCCGTACGTCGGCGGCGCGGCCCGCCAGCGTGACGCCGGCGAACGAACCGATGCCGAAGAGCGCGAGCACCATCGGCACCCAGGCCGAGCCGAGCCCGGTGACCTCGGTGACCAGGGGCGCGAGATAGGTGAACGTGCAGAACGTCGCGCCGTTCACCAGCGCGCCGAGCAGCAGGGTGACCAGCAGCCGTGGGTCACCCAGCGCGCGCAGCTCGCCGAGGACGCCCGGCCCGGCGGTGTCCGGCGCCCCCTTCGGCACGGCCCGTACGATCGCGAGGATCGCGGGCACCGAGAGCAGGGCCACGGCCCAGAACGCGGAGCGCCACCCCCACATCTCGCCGAGCAGCGCACCCGCGGGCACCCCCGCGACGCAGGCGATTGTCACCCCGCCGAGCAGGGCCGAGGTCGCGCGGCCCTTCGCGTGTGGCTCGACCATGGCGGTGGCGGTCACCAGGGCGACCGCGAGGAAGCCGGCGTTGGCGAGAGCGCCCACCACACGGGTGGCGAGGAGCACGGCGAAGCTCGTGGTGAGCGCGCCGACGACATGCACCAGCAAGAAGGCGACCAGGAACGCCGAGAGCGCGCCGCGCCGCGAGAAGCGGTGGCTCGCGACGGCCATCAGCGGCGCGCCGACCACCATCCCGATGGCGAAAGCCGAGGTCAGATGGCCCGCGGACGGGATGGACACCTCCAGGTCCCGGGCGATGTCCGCCACCAGACCGGACAGCATGAACTCGGAGGTGCCTTGCGCGAAGACGGCAAGGCCGAGCAGGTAGAGGGCAAAGGGCACAGCAGGACTCCGCAACCACGAGGAAACGCCGGGATCAGGGCACGGGGCGGTGATCCGGTGGCGGCGCGGAGGTCGCGTACGGCCGAGGCGGAGGTCGCATGCGGCCGTCGTGTCAGTGCGAGAGCGCGGAAAGCCACCGGAGGACCGGTGGCCGCAGTCTTGACGCCTCGGGGCTGGACATGGCGGGCACGCTAGTCAAGCGGTGCGCGCCCTGTCCACCCGATTACCGGGGCCTGTCGCTCCGACTACCGGGCCCTGTCGCTCTCGTCCGTGGCGCCGCTCTCGTCGTAGGTCGACGTGCCCGCGTCCAGCAGCGGTTCCTGGGACTTGAGGTGCGGCGGGGCGAACGCGCGCAGCACGTGGTAGCCCGTGATGACGACGATCGTGCCGAGCGCGATGCCGCTCAGCTCGAAGTTGTCGGTGATCTTCAGCGAGACACCGCCGACGCCGATGATGATGCCGGCGGCGGTCGGCACGAGGTTCAGCGGATTGCGCAGGTCCACCCCGGCGTTGAGCCAGATCTGCGCGCCGAGCAGGCCGATCATGCCGTACAGGATGACGGTGATGCCGCCGAGCACCCCGCCGGGGATCGCCGCGACGACCGCGCCGAACTTGGGGCAGAGCCCGAAGAGCAGCGCGAAAGCGGCCGCCGCCCAGTACGCGGCCGTGGAGTAGACGCGGGTCGCCGCCATCACGCCGATGTTCTCGGAGTACGTGGTGTTGGGCGGCCCGCCGACCGCGGTGGAGAGCATGGAGGCGGCGCCGTCGGCGGAGATCGCCGTGCCGAGCCTGTCGTCGAGGTTGTCGCCGGTCATCTCGCCGACGGCCTTGACGTGGCCCGCGTTCTCCGCGACCAGCGCGATGACGACGGGCAGCGCCACGAGGATCGCCGACCACTCGAAGCTCGGCGCGTGGAAGGAGGGCAGGCCGATCCAGTCGGCCTTGCCGACGCCGGACAGGTCCAGGCGCCAGTGGTCGACGACCTTGCCGGCGGCGTCCGCCGAGTGGATCGCGCCGAAGACCTGGTCGAAGACCCAGGAGACGGCGTAGCCGAAGACCAGGCCGAGGAAGATCGCGACACGCGACCAGAAGCCGCGCAGACACACCACGGCCAGTCCGGTGAACAGCATCACCAGCAGAGCCGTCCACTGGTCCTGCGGCCAGTACGTCGACGCGGTCACGGGCGCCAGATTGAAGCCGATCAGCATGACGACCGCGCCGGTCACGACCGGCGGCATCGCGGCGTGGATGATCCGCGCCCCGAACTTCTGCACCGCGAGCCCCACCAGGAACAGCACGGCGCCCACCACGAGGACGGCGCCGGTGACCGTCGCGCTGGAGCCGCCCTGCGCCCGGATGACGGCGGCCACGCCCACGAACGAGAGCGAGCAGCCCAGGTAGCTCGGCACCCGCCCGCGCGTGGCGAGCAGGAAGATGACGGTCGCGACACCCGACATCATGATGGCGAGATTCGGGTCGAGGCCCATCAGCACGGGCGCCACGAAGGACGCGCCGAACATGGCCACCACGTGCTGCGCGCCGAGCCCGAAGGTGCGCGGCCACGAGAGCCGCTCGTCGGGCCGCACGACCGCGCCGGGGGCGGGCGTACGGCCGTCGCCGTGCAGTTTCCAGCGCACGCCGAGATCCATGGTGAGTGTCGCTTTCTGTGCGCCGGACGGACCGCACAGCGTGTCGCGCGTGGCCCGAAATGATCGACGCCATGTTAATGCGACGTCAGTGCGACTTCTCTCCGGTCGGCTGCGCGCTCGGGGCCGGCGCCGCCGCTCGGCCGTCCGTGCGCAGGACGCCCGCGAAGACCGCGAGGCCGAAGGCGAGCAGCGTCACCAGGCCGAACGAGACCACCAGGCTCGTCGCGTCCGCCAGCGTGCCGATCGCGGAGGGGGCGATGAGGCCCGAGGTGTACGTGATGGTGGCGACGCCCGCGATGGCCTGGCTGGGGTTCGGGCCGCTGCGCCCGGCCGCGGCGAACGCCAGCGGCACCACGACGGCGATCCCGAGGCCCAGCAGGGCGAAGCCGCCCATGGCCATGACCGGATGGGTCGCGAAGACCACGAGCAGCCCGCCGAGGGCCGCGAGCACCCCGCCGGCCCGCACCGTGCGCACCGCCCCGAACCGGTCCACCACCGCGTCGCCCGCCAGCCGTGCGACGGCCATGGTGAGCGTGAAACCGGTGGTGGACGCGGCGGCGACACCGGCCGACGTGTCCAGGACGTCCCGCAGGTAGACCGCCGACCAGTCCAGGCTCGCGCCCTCGGCGAAGACCGCGCAGAAGCCCACCGCGCCGATGAGCAGCGCCGACTTGGGCGGCAGCGAGAACCGCGGCGGCACCTCCTCCTCGGGCGTCGCCTGGAGGTCGAGCACTCCCTGGCAGGCGGCGAGGCCGAGCACCGTCAGCGCGGCGGCGGCGAGCGCGTGGTGCAGCCGGGCGTCCGAGCCCAGATGGGCGGCGACCGTGCCGGCCGCCGAGCCGATCAGGGCGCCCACGCTCCACATGCCGTGCAGCCCCGACATGATCGACTTCTGCATGCGGGTCTCCGTCTCGACGCCGAGCGCGTTCATCGCGACGTCGGACATGCCGGACGTCGCGCCGTACACGAAGAGCGCGAGGCAGAGCGTGAGCAGGTTGGGCGCGAGCGACGGCAGGATCAGCGAGAGCGTCCACAGCGCCAGCAGCCCGCGCAGCGCGTTGCGGGCGCCGAAGCGGTGGCTGATCCGGCTCGCGAGCGGCATCGCGAGGGAGGCGCCGATCGCCGGGAAGGCGAGGGCCAGGCCGAGCAGGCCGGCGCTGACCGAGGCGTGCTCCTGGATCCAGGGGACCCGGGTCGCGAAGGAGCCGGTGACCGCGCCGTGCACACAGAAGACGGCCGCCACGGCGATCCGCGCGCGCCGCAGCCGCCTCTTGTCGTGGACCACTTCACCCATCACCGATCCGCCCCTCCCGAGATGTGCCCCGATACGGCGACGTAAACTATCAGGAACCCTGCCTGATAAATAGAAGCGCTCTGTGGAAGGATCGCGGCATGCCTGCCTCACCGAGGACCGCCCGGGCCATCAACGACCGGTTCGCACTGGGTCTGCTGCAGAGCGAGGGCCCCCTGACCGCGGGCCAGTTGAAGCAGCTCACCGGCCTGTCCCGGCCCTCGGTCGCCGACCTCGTCGAGCGTCTCCAGGGCGCCGGGCTCGTCACCGTCGTGGGCGAGGCGGGCGCCCAGCGGCGCGGCCCGAACGCCCGGCTCTACGGGATCGTCGCCGACCGCGCCCACCTCGCCGCGCTCGACGTGCGCACCGACGGCGTCCGCGTGGTCGTGACCGACCTGCTGGGGGCGCGGCTCGCCGAGGCCCGCGCGCCCATCGGCGGCGACACCGCCGCCGCGGTCGAAAGCGCCCTCGCGCTCGTCGAGGGCGCCGTACGCGAGAGCGGCGCCCAAGGGCTGCACACCGTCGGCATGGGCGCGCCCGGCCTCATCGATCCCGCCACCGGCGAGCTGCACGACACGACGTCCCTGCCCGCCTGGCACCGCCGGCTCCCCGGCGCCCTCCAGGAGCGGCTCGGCGCGCGGGTCCTGGTGGAGAACGAGACCAACCTCGCGGCCCGCGCCGAACGGCGCGAGGGCGCCGCGCACGACCGGGACACCTTCGTGCTGCTCTGGCTCGGCGAGGGTGTGGGCGCCGCCGTCGTGCTCGACGGCGTGCTGCGCAGGGGGGCCTCCGGCGGCACGGGCGAGATCGGCTTCCTGCCGGTGCCGGGCACGGGCTCGCTGCCCTCCGCCACCGGCTGCGAGGGCGGTTTCCACTCGCTGGCCTGCGCCGCCGCGCTGCGGGAACTCGGCGCGGAGCACGGCCTGTCCGGCCCCGGCCTGACCGCCGCCGACGTGGTGCACCGTGCCGTCGGGAGCGGCGCGGACGCCTTCCTGGACGCCGTCGCGGACCGGATCGCCGTCGGCGCCGCCGCGATGGCCGCGATCCTGGACCCGGGCTGCGTGGTGCTGGGCGGCGAGGTGGGCCGCGCGGGCGGTGCCGCGCTCGCCGAGCGGGTCACCGCCCGTGTCAGCGCCATGTCGCCCCTGCGCACCGAGGTCCGGGCGAGCGTCCTCGGCGACTCGGCGGTCTCTCGCGGCGCGCTGCTCGCCGCCCGTGACGCGGCCCAGGACGAACTGTTCGGCCCGCCGCCCGGCCGGTGAGGCGGGGCGGCGGGCCGGGTCGGGCGAAGGTCAGCAGGCGCCGAGGTCCTGCCAGACGCCCCACTGGCCGCCGGCGCCGGGCTCATCGCCCTTCGTCCACCACTTCGCCTTCCAGGTGTGCGCCTTGTGCGAGACGGTCGTGCCGGAGCCGTACTCGGCCGACGAGCTCCACGCGGGGGCCGTGCACGCGCCGGGTACCGGCGGGTCCGTCGGCCCCGGCGGGTCGGTGGGGCCGGTGCCCGTGCCCGGTTCGACGACCGTGGTGCCGCGCGCCAGGTCGCCGGTGAGCGCGTACGTCGTGCCGCTGATGTTCACCGTCCAGTTCCACGGGGTCGACACCGGCAGGTAGTAGTTGAACGACAGGTCCACCGAGGCGCCCGGGGCCAGCGACTGCCAGGCGGGAAGCTTCAGCGAGACCCGGTGGAAGTCGCCCTTCAGGCCGCCGACGTTGCTTCCGGTGTGCTCGCTGCTGATGACCTTCGTGCCGAAGCCCGACTGGTCGGAGGCGTTGCCCGGGGCCGAGGTGGCGTAGTCGAACTGGAACTCCGTACCGCCCGGCAGCGCCGTCTTGGTGTTGTTGGTGATCTTCACCTTGGGCGTGATCGGGTAGTTGGAGTCACCGAGCTTGAAGTCCCCGAACTCCACGCCGATGTCCACGGCCTTGGTGGGCATCTCCTTGTTCGCGACCTTCGCGCCGTACGGCTTCGCGGCCTTGAACTTGTCGTGCATCAGCGAGGTGAGCGTGTCGCCCATCTCGTACTGGCCCTTGGCCGCGTTCCAGCGGTAGTCGCCCGCCATCTCCCAGACCATCGTGCCGCCGATGCCCCGGTCGACCACGTAGTCGGCCTTCTTCGCCACCGACTCCTCGTCCTCCGTGGACAGGAAGACCTTCTTCTCCGCGTTCCACAGCCACGGCGCGACCAGCGAGGAGCTGTACTTGCGGGCGTAGGTGCCGGTCAGCCTGGTGTCCGCGGGGAAGCCGTACTTGGTGACGTAGTCGCCGACGATCCCCTTCTCCAGGTTCTTGGCGTGCCACATCGGGTTGGAGCCCGCCGGGGACTCCTTGCCGTTGTCGTCCTTGTCGTGCCACAGGTTGTCGATGCCGACCGCGCCGTCACCGCACTTGGTCAGGCCCGAGCCGGCCGGACACGTGCTCGCCGCCGCCTTGCCCCACAGCCCGTCGGTGCCGCCCTGCACGTTCTTGTGGCCGCGCGTGTAGTACGGCAGGCCGATGTTGATCCGCCCCGCGGGCATCGAGCCGCGGAAGTAGTGGTAGGCCCAGTCGGTGTTCAAGTAGCCGATGCCGCCGTACTGCTGGCTGCCGTAGACGCCCGCCGCCGCGAGTTCGGCGTCCTTGCCGTCGTCGAAGAGCGAGGCGTTCGGACCGACGTACTCGTTCCAGGCGCCGTGCAGGTCGTAGGACATGATGTTGACGTAGTCCAGGTACTTCTGGACCTGGAAGGTCTCCATGCCGCGCAGCAGATAGCCGGAGGAGGGCGCCGCCACGGTCAGCATGTAGTGCCTGCCGTCCGCCGCGCCCGCCCTGTCGAGCTTCTCGCGCAGGGACTTCATCAGCGCCGCGTAGCCCTTGACCAGGCCGCCGCGCCGGGCGTTGGAGATCGGGAAGTCGGCCGGGTGGCCCGCGTCTTTCATCGAGGTCGGGTACTCGTAGTCGATGTCGACGCCGTTGAAGCCATACTTCTTTATGAAGGCGACCGCCGAGTCGGCGAAGGTGTCGATGCCCGCCTGGTTGACCGAGCCGTCGGCGTTGGTCGCCATCGAGTAGAAGCCGCCGGACTTCACGCGCTCGCCGTCGTCGCCGAAGTAGCCGCCCGTCTCGGCCCAGCCGCCCACGGAGATGAGCGTCTTGACGTCCGGGTGCTTCTTCTTGAACTTGTTGAGCAGGTTGAAGTGGCCCTTGTAGGGCAGCGCGGGGTCCATCTCGGCGCCCGCGACGCCCGGCCAGGTCATGCCGGTGGCGGCGTTCTTCTCGCCGTCGGAGCCCACGGAGAGCTTGTTGGCCTTGTCGATGTGCCCGAAGGCGTAGTTGACGTGGGTGACCTTCTCCCACGGGATGTCGGAGGCGAGGTAGGCGGGCTCGCCGTTCTTGCCGGTGCGCCAGCCGGTGAAGTAGCCGATGACCCGGCGCTGGTGGTCGGCGCCCATCTTCTCGCGGCCGGCGCTGTCGTAGACGGAGCAGTAGGGGACGTCGACACCGGGCGTCCGGTAGAGGCCGTCGGGGCGGCAGGACGCGTCGTCGGCGGCGTGCGAGACGCCGCCGGACACCATGCCGAGCAGCATTCCGGCTACGGCGACGCCGGTCGCGAGCACGGTGGATCTCGCGCGGTCGAGGGACGGCAAGGGGGCCTCCAGGGGCATGGTGGAACGCGGACGGGCGGAACAGCACAGCCGGTACAGAGGTGGGACGTTCTGGGGCCCGGTGTGCGCACACCGTCGGCTCCGGCTCCTGGGAGGTGACGCAGAGATTAAGAGGACTAGACCAGTCGGTCAATAGGTCTGGACCAAGTTGTTGAACGCAAGATCGATGGCCGTCCTTGTGAGCCAGCCCACAGCCGGTCACTCGCCTGGCCCACGACCAGGCGTGGCACACTGGCCTCGTACCACAAGCAGCGCACTCCGGGGTCGGTGTAATTCCGAACCGGCGGTTACAGTCCGCGACCCGGCCGCCTCCAGCGGTCGGTTGACCAGGTGAAATTCCTGGACCGACGGTGAAAGTCCGGATGGGAGGCAGTGCGCGGCGGGCGGGCATCTCATGCACGCCGCCGACTTGGCTTGTTCCTGGCCTCGGCCAGGGGCGGTTCCTGGGACCTCCCGGGGACAGGTCTCTTTCGGCGACGACGTGTCTGACGGTGTCGTCGTCGCCCGTACGTGTCGTCGTCATCGACAGCCCCGGAGTCCGTGCCGAAGAGGCAGGAGGACCCGGTGGCCACCGCCGTAGCCGAAGCAGCCGCCATGCGGCGCGCCGTCGAGCTCGCAGCGCTCGGTCTCGGAGCCACGAGCCCCAACCCCGTCGTCGGCTGCGTCGTGCTCGACGCGTCCGGCGAGGTCGCGGGGGAGGGCTGGCACCAGCGCGCCGGCGGCCCGCACGCCGAGGTCAACGCCCTGCGCGCGGCCGGTGAGCGGGCCCGCGGCGGCACCGCGCTCGTCACCCTGGAGCCCTGCAACCACACCGGCCGCACCGGCCCCTGCGCCCAGGCCCTCATCGACGCCGGGATCGCCCGCGTCGTCTACGCCGTCGGCGACCCCGACCCCACCGCGACCGGCGGCGCGCAGACGCTCCGTACGGCCGGGATCTCCGTGGAAGCCGGCCTGCTCGAAGCGGAGGCCGCGCGGGGCAACGCCGCCTGGCTCACCTCCGTACGCCTCGGCCGCCCCCACGTCACCTGGAAGTACGCCGCCTCGCTGGACGGCAGGATCGCCGCCGCCGACGGTTCGAGCCGCTGGATCACCTCCGCCGACTCCCGCGCCGACGTGCACCGGCTGCGCGCCCAGAGTGACGCCGTCGTCGTCGGCTCCGGCACCCAGCGCGCCGACGACCCGCACCTCGCCGTGCGGGACGTGCCGGGCGCCGTCCAGCCGCTGCGCGTCGTCGTCGACACCCGCGGCACCGCCGTCACACCGGGCGCCCGTGTCCTGGACGCCGCGGCGCCGACCCTGATCGCCGTGGCCGAGGACGCCCGCCCCCGGCACGGCGCCGAGACCGTCCGGCTCCCGCGCACCCAGCACGGTCTGGACATCCCGGCCCTCCTCGACGTCCTCCACCGGCGCGGAGTGCGCTCCGTGCTCCTCGAAGGCGGCCCGACCCTCGCCGGCGCCTTCGTCGCCGCCGGCGCCCTCGACCGCGTCGTCGCCTACCTCGCCCCCGTGCTGCTGGGCGCGGGCCCCACCGCCCTGGCCGGCGGCGGAATCACCACCATCACCGAAGCGTTGCGGCTCGACGTGAGCGAGACCGTCCGCCTCGGACCCGACCTGCGCATCACCGCGACCCCCGTAGCGAAGGAGCACTGACGTGTTCACCGGAATCGTCGAAGAGCTGGGCGAGATCACCGCCGTCGAGAACCTCCCCGACGCGTCCCGGTTCCGCCTGCGCGGCCCCGTGGTCACCGAAGGGGCCCGGCACGGCGACTCCATCGCCGTCAACGGCGTGTGTCTGACGGTCGTGGAGCACGAGGGCGACGAATTCACCGCCGACGTGATGGCGGAGACCCTGAAGCGCTCCAGCCTCGGCGCGCTCACCGTCGGCTCCCGCGTCAACCTGGAGCGCCCCACCTCGGTCGGCGCGCGCCTCGGCGGGCACATCGTGCAGGGCCACGTCGACGGCACCGGCGAGATCCTGGCGCGCGAGCCCTCCGAGAACTGGGAGATCGTCACGATCTCCCTGCCCGCCGGCCTCTCCCGCTACGTCGTGGAGAAGGGCTCCGTCACGGTCGACGGCGTCAGCCTCACCGTCGTCGACGCGGGCCCCGACTTCTTCACCGTCAGCCTGATCCCCACCACCCTCGCGCTGACCACCCTCGGCATCAAGCAGCCCGGCGACCCGGTCAACGTCGAGGTCGACATCATCGCCAAGTACGTGGAGCGCCTCCTCGGCGACCGCGCCCACGCCCCCGGTCGGGAGGCCACCAAGTGAACTGGCTCAACAGCGAGGCCTTCACGGCCTTCGACCAGCACATCATGTGGTCCGACATGATCGGCAACACCGTCGGTCTCATCGCCCTCGCCCTCGGCTGGCGGCGCTCGATATGGACCTGGCCCGCCCAGTTCCTGTCCGGCGTCATCCTCGTCGCCGCGTACGCCGCCGCGGAGCTGTCCGGCGGCGTCGGCAAGCAGTTCCTCGTCATCGGCGTCGCGCTGTGGGGCTGGCGGCAGTGGACGCGCGGCAAGCGGCAGGCGCAGGACGGCTCCATCGCCATCCGCTTCGCGAGCTGGAAGGAGCGGGGGATCCTCCTCGGCGGCACCGCCCTCGGCACGCTCGCCGTGGGCGCGCTGTTCACCGCCGTGCCCTCGCTGTCCTGGAACCCCTGGCCGGACGCCTACATCTTCGTCGGCACGCTCGCCGCGATGGTCGCCCAGGCGCGCGGCCTCGTCGAGTTCTGGTTCGCCTGGCTGCTCGTGGACGTCGTCGGCGTGCCCCTCGCCTTCAGCAGCGGCCTGGCCTTCTCCGGCCTCGTCTACGTCGTCTACCTCGCCCTCGTCCTGTGGGGCATGCGCGACTGGTGGCTGCGCTCCCGCGCGGCGGCCTCGAAGCACGTCATCGAAGGAGCCCCGGCATGACCACGGCACCTGTCCGATACAGCACGGACGACGTCGAGGACCTGTCCCTCGACCCCGTCGAGCAGGCCGTCCGCGACATCGCCGCGGGCCGCCCCGTCGTCGTCGTCGACGACGAGGACCGCGAGAACGAGGGCGACCTCGTCGTCGCCGCCGAGATGGCGACCCCCGAGATCGTCGCCTTCATGATGAGCGAGTGCCGCGGCCTGATCTGCGCGCCCATGGAGGCCGAGGAACTCGACCGGCTGCGCCTGCCGCAGATGGTCGAGAACAACACCGAGTCGATGAGCACGGCCTTCACCGTCTCCGTCGACGCCTCGGCCGCCCACGGCGTGAGCACCGGCATCTCCGCCGCCGACCGCGCCACCACCCTCCAGCTGCTCGCCCGCGGGACGGCCGCCGCCGACGACTTCGTGCGGCCCGGCCACATCTTCCCGCTGCGCGCCCGCTCCGGCGGTGTGCTCGCCCGCGACGGCCACACCGAGGCCGCCGTCGACCTCGCCCGCCTCGCGGGCCTGCGCCCCGCCGGCGCCATCGTGGAGATCGCGGGCGAGGACGGCAAGATGCTCCGCCTGCCGGAGCTGATCCCCTTCGCCCGCAAGCACGGACTGACGATCATCTCCATCGCGGACCTGATCGCCTACCGCCGCTCCAGCGAGCCCACCGTCCGCCGCGAGGCCGAGGTCAAGCTGCCCACCGCCTTCGGCGACTTCACCGCCTACGGCTACCGCTCCACCGTCGACGGCGTCGAGCACGTCGCCCTCGTCCACGGCGAGCTCGGCGAGGGCGAGGACGTCCTGGCCCGGCTCCACTCCGAGTGCCTGACCGGCGACGTCTTCCACTCCCTGCGCTGCGACTGCGGCCCGCAGCTGGAGGAGTCCATGCGGCGCATCACCGAGGAAGGACGCGGCGTCCTCGTCTACCTCCGCGGCCACGAGGGGCGCGGCATCGGCCTGCTCTCCAAACTGCGGGCCTACGAACTCCAGGAGCGCGGCAGCGACACCCTCGACGCCAACCTGGAGCTCGGCCTGCCCGCCGACGCCCGGGACTACGGCGCGGGCGCGCGGATCCTGGACGACCTCGGCGTGCGCAGCGTCCGCCTGATGACCAACAACCCCGACAAGACCGACGCCGTCCTGCGGCACGGCCTGCGGATCACCGCACGGGAGCCGATGCCCGTCACGGCCGGCGAGCACAACCTCCGCTACCTGCGCACCAAGCGGGACCGGATGGGCCACGACCTGCCCTGGCTGGACACCCCCGGCGTCTCGCCCTGCGGCAACCAGTAAGACACCCCCCAACTTTCCACGACTGCTGTCGACGGACCCGAAGGAGAAGCGCGTGAGCGGCAAGGGCGCACCCGAACTGAGTGTGAAGAACTGCGGAGACCTGCGGGTCGCGATGATCGCCGCGCAGTGGCACGAGAAGGTCATGGACGGCCTCGTGAACGGCGCCCTGCGCGCCCTCGGCGAGCTGGGCATCAGCGAGCCGACCGTCCTGCGCGTGCCGGGCAGCTTCGAGCTGCCGGTCGTCGCGAAGGTCCTCGCCGGACGCGGCTACGACGCCATCGTGGCACTCGGCGTCGTCATCCGCGGCGGCACCCCGCACTTCGAGTACGTGTGCCAGGGCGTCACCCAGGGCCTCACCCAGGTCTGCGTGGACACCGGCGTCCCCATCGGCTTCGGCGTGCTCACCTGCGACACCGAGGAGCAGGCCCTCGACCGCGCGGGCATCGAGGGCTCCCGCGAGGACAAGGGGCACGAAGCGGTCACCGCGGCCGTGGCCACCGCGACCACGCTGCGCGCCGTCTCCGAGCCCTGGCGCTGAGCGGCGCCCCCCGGCCGCGTAGAGTGAACGGCATCATGTCCAAGAAGACTTTCGAGGAGCTCTTCGCCGAGCTCCAGCACAAGGCCGCCAACGGCGACCCCGCGACCTCCCGCACCGCCGAGCTGGTCGACAAGGGCGTCCATGCCATCGGCAAAAAGGTCGTCGAGGAGGCCGCCGAAGTCTGGATGGCCGCCGAGCACGAGGGCAAGGAAGCCGCCGCCGAGGAGATCTCGCAGCTGCTCTACCACGTCCAGGTGATGATGGTCGCCCGCGGCATCTCCCTCGACGACGTCTACGCCCACCTCTGAGCCGCACGTCATCCGAGCCGGCCCCACACCCCTTCACGCAAAGGAATCCGACCTCATGCTGCGCATCGCCGTCCCCAACAAGGGTTCACTGTCCGGACCTGCGTCGGCGATGCTCCATGAGGCCGGCTACCAGCAGCGCAAGGAGTCGAAGGAACTCGTCCTCGTCGACCCAGAGAACGAGGTCGAGTTCTTCTACCTCCGGCCCAAGGACATCGCGATCTACGTCTCGGCCGGCCGGCTGGACATCGGCATCACCGGCCAGGACCTGCTGGTCGACTCCGGGGCGAACGCCGAGGTGATCCTGCCGCTCGGCTTCGCCCGCTCCACCTTCCGCTTCGCCGCCAAGCCGGGCACCGCCCACGGCATCGAGGACCTCGCCGGCAAGACCGTCGCCACCTCCTACGAGGGCATCGTCGCCAAGCACCTCGCGGACCACGGCGTCGACGCCTCCGTCGTCCACCTCGACGGCGCCGTCGAGACCGCCATCGAACTGGGCGTCGCCCAGGTCATCGCGGACGTCGTGGAGACCGGCACCTCCCTGCGCAACGCGGGCCTGGAGGTCTTCGGCGAGCCGATCATGAAGTCCGAGGCGGTCGTCATCCGGCGCGCCGGCGCCGACGGCGACGACGACAAGGTGCAGCAGTTCCTGCGCCGCCTCCAGGGCGTCCTGGTCGCCCGGTCGTACGTGATGATGGACTACGACTGCCGCGCCGAGCACCTGGAGCGGGCCGTCGCCCTCACCCCCGGCCTCGAATCGCCGACGATCTCCCCGCTGCACAACGAGGGCTGGGTGGCCGTGCGCTCCATGGTCCCCGCCAAGGAGGCGCAGCGCGTCATGGACGACCTGTACGCCCTCGGCGCGCGGGCCATCCTGACCACCGCCATCCACGCCTGCCGTCTCTGAACCGGCCGGAGCCCGCATCCCATGTCCGACCTTCCCGCCCTGCCCGTCACCTTCCGCCCCCGGCGGACCCGGGTCGTCATGCTCACCGCCGGAGCCGCGATGTTCGTGGTCCTCACGGTGATCGCCCTGCTGCTGCCCCACCTGAGCGCGGGGGAGCGGACCAGCTTCGTGTTCACCGGCGCCCTGCTCTTCGGCGTGCTCGTGCTGCTCAGCAGGCCCAAGGTGGTCGCCGACGACTCCGGCGTGACCGTCGTCAACATCGCGACCAGCAGGCGCCTGGCCTGGGCCGAGATCATCCAGGTCACCCTGCGCCCCGGCGACCCCTGGGTGTTCCTGAACCTCAGCGACGGCACCAGCCTGCCCGCCCTGGGCATCCAGCCCGGCATCGCCAGGCAGCAGGCCATCGCCGACTCCCGGGCCCTGCGCGCCCTCGTGGACGCCCGCACACCGCCGGGCGACTGACACCGCGCGCAGTGTCTTGACGTTCTGATTAATCTGGTGGCGGGGCACGCAAGGTGTGCCGCCCCGCCCCTGACGGGCCCGCCCGGCCCCCAGGGGCTCCTGCTACCCGAGGAGTGACACCCTCCGGCGATGGACGGATCGTCCTGTAGTACCTGCGCCGCCCTCTCCCGACACACCGGGAACCGAACGACCGGAGGGGCGGCGGCATGACAGTCCCCCTGCTCCTCCTCGCGGCGGCATTCCTGCTCATTCTCGCCAACGGCTTCTTCGTGGCGGCCGAGTTCGGCCTCGTCACCGTCGAGCGGGCCGACGCGGAGAAGGCCGCGGCCGACGGCGACCGCCGGGCCCGCACGGTCGTCGGTGCCCTCAAGGAGCTGTCCTTCCAGCTCTCCGGCACCCAGCTCGGCATCACCATCACCTCGCTCGTCGTCGGCATGCTCGCCGAACCGGCCCTCGCCCACCTGCTCGCGGGCCCGTTCACGGCGCTCGGCGTCCCCGAGGGCGCCGTCGGCGGGGTCTCCGTGATCGTCGGCATGCTGCTCGCGTCCGCCGTGCAGATGGTCGTCGGCGAACTGGTGCCCAAGAACTGGGCGGTCTCCCGGCCGCTGCAGGTCGCGCGGTTCGTCGCGGGCCCGCAGCACGCCTTCTCGCGGCTCTTCCGGCCCGTGATCGCCCTCCTGAACGCCGTGGCCAACCGGCTGGTGCGCGCCCTCGGCGTCGAACCCGCCGATGAACTCGCCTCGGCCCGCACCCCCGGCGAACTGGTCTCCCTGGCCCGCCACTCGGCCCAGGCCGGCGCCCTGGAGCAGGACACCGCCGACCTGTTCGTCCGCACCCTCTCCCTCGGCGAGCTGACCGCGCAGCACGTCATGACGCCGCGCGTGAAGGTCAGCGCGCTCCAGTCGTCGGCGACCGCCGAGGACGTGGTCAACCTGACGCGCGCCACCGGCCTGTCCCGCTTCCCCGTCTACCGCGAGCGGATCGACGAGATCATCGGCATGGTGCACCTCAAGGACGCCCTCGCGGTGCCCGCCCACGAGAGGCTGCGCACCCCGGTGAGCCGCATCGCCCGGTCCCCGCTCCTGGTCCCCCAGACCCTCCCCGTGCAGCCCCTGCTGGGACGGCTGCGCAGCGAGCAGCCCATGGCGGTCGTCGTCGACGAGTACGGCGGCACGGCCGGGGTGGTCACCCTGGAGGACATCGTCGAGGAGCTGGTCGGCGAGGTGCGCGACGAGCACGACCTGCACGACCTGCCCGAGCTGTGCGCGGCGCCGCCCGAGGACGGCAGGCCCGCGTGGGACGCCGACGGCGGCTGCCGTGTCGACACCTTGCAGCGCATAGGCCTCGACGTGCCCGAGGGGCCCTACGAGACCGTCGCGGGCCTCGTCGCCGACCTGCTAGGACGCATCCCGGCCCCCGGTGACCGCGCCGAACTCCCGGGCTGGCGCCTCTCGGTGCGCCAGGTCGGGCACAACCGGGCCGAGCGGGTCAGGATCGCCGTGACGGCGGACGCCCCGCTCGCCGCGAGCGCCGCGGAGGCGAGCCGATGAGTCTGCTGCAACTCCTCTTCGCCGTGCTCCTGGTGCTCACCAACGGCTTCTTCGTCGGCGCCGAGTTCGCGCTGGTGTCCGTGCGCCGCAGCCAGATCGAGCCCCTGGGGACCAAGCGGTCCCGCCAGGTCCTCCACGGCCTCGAACACCTGCCGCAGATGATGGCCGCCGCCCAGTTCGGCATCACCGTCTGCTCCCTGACGCTCGGCGCCGTCGCCGAGCCGACCGTCGCGCACCTCCTGGAGCCGCTCTTCCACGCGGTCCACCTGCCCGAGGGCATGGTCCATCCCCTGGGCTATGTGATCGCGCTCGCGGTCGTCGTCTTCCTGCACCTCGTCGTCGGCGAAATGGTCCCGAAGAACCTCGCGATGGCGGCGCCCGAGAAGACCGCGCTCTGGTTCAGCCCGGGCCTGGTCGCCTTCGCCCGGCTGTGCCGGCCGGTGACGGCGGCCCTCGGGGCGTGCGCGCGCCTCGTTCTCAGGCTCTTCCGGGTGGAGCCCAGGGACGAGGTCGAGGCGGTCTTCACCAGCGAGCAGCTCAACCGCCTCGTGGAGGACTCCGGCCAGGCGGGCCTGCTCGACCCCGAGGAGCAGGAGCGCCTGGAGGACGCCCTGGAACTGGGCTCGCGCCCGGTGACGGACGTCCTGCTCGACCGCGCGTCCCTGGTGAGTGTGGACGCCTCGGTCACCCCGGGCCAGGTCATCGACCTCACCGGGCGCACCGGCTACTCCCGCTTCCCGATCCAGGCGCAGAACGGCGCGTTCATGGGCTACCTCCACGTCAAGGACGTACTGGACCTGGAGGAGACCGACCGGGCGGTGCCGCAGCAGGTCTGGCGCCCGATGACCACGCTGCGGGCGGAGCTCCCGCTGGACGACGCCCTGACCGTGATGCGCCGCGCCGCGACCCATCTGGCGCAGGTCGCCGACGCCTCGGGCAAGGTGCTCGGCCTGGTCGCCCTGGAGGACGTCCTGGAACTCCTGGTCGGCAAGGTCCGCGACCCCGCCCACCGCGTCACCGTGCCCCGCAGGGCCCAGGACACCAAGGGGACCCGCGAGAAGCTCGACGGCGCCCTCGTCGGCCGCCCCGGCTGACCGGCGGGCCGCGGGACGTGCCCCGGACTCACATCCCCGGCGCGTCCCGCGGTCCCCGCCCCGACAGCACCTCTCCATAGGCCTGCATCAGATCGGGGAGCCGCAGCGTCGACAGGTCCTCGCGGCCTGGCTCACCGGGATAGCCCGAGAGCCGCAGATCGCGGTAGGCGCAGCTCTTCTCGTAGAGGGTGCGCAGGAAGCGGCCGTTGCCCAGCTCGTCGATCCAGGCCTGGTCGACGACGTGCCCGCTGATGGAGCGCAGCTCTTCGAGCGCCTCCTCGTCCCACTTGTCGCCGTTGTCGGCGGCCAGCACCTCGCCGATGGCGGTCAGTTCCAGGGGGCGGTACGAGGGAAAGTCGACGCGTGTCGTGAAGCGCGAGGACAGCCCCGGGTTGACGGCGAGCAGCCGGTCCATGCCCTCGGGATAGCCCGCGAGGATCACCACGAGGTGATCGCGGTTGTCCTCGGCCCGCTTGAGGAGGACCTGAAGGGCCTCGTCGCCGTACGCGTCGCCCTTGCCGTAGCCGGAGTTGGACAGGGAGTACGCCTCGTCGACGAAGAGGACGCCGCCGATCGCCGAGTCGATCAGCTCATTGGCCTTCACGGCGGTCTGCCCCAGGTACTCGCCGACGAGGTCGGCGCGCTGGGCCTCCACCAGGTGGTCGCCGCCGAGCAGCCCCAGCGCGTAGAAGACCCGGCCGAGGATGCGGGCCACGGTGGTCTTGCCGGTGCCCGAGGGGCCGGAGAAGACGAAGTGCCGTTTCGGCGGCTGGACCGGCAGGCCCTGCGCGGCCCGCAGCCGCGCCATGTTCAACTGCGCCGAGAGCGCCTTGACCTGGCGCTTGACCGGATCCAGGCCGACCATGCCCTCCAGCTCCGACAGGGCGGCCGCGAGGAGCGCCGGGTCGGTGGTGCCCGGGGGCGGCTGCGCGGGGCCGGGCTTGATCGGGATGATCGCCTTCTCGCGGACGGCGTCGGCCTCGGACCGGCCGGGGCCGTTCTGCCCCGCCGGACCGGTGTTCTGCCCCGCCGGTCCGCTCGGTCCCGGCGGGCCGCCTCCCGGGGGTGGCTCGGGGGTGACCTTCACGTCACGGCCCTCGGTGCCGAAGAGGACGTCGATGCCGTCGGGCCCCTCCAGCGCGTCCTGGCCGCCGCCCGCCAGGCTGATCGCGGCGGCCAGATCGGCCGCCTCGTCGTAGCCGTCGCCCTCGGAGATGGCCGCGAGCCGCGCCGAGGTGTCCATGAAGGAGGAGTCGACCCGGTGCACGGCCCGGTACAGGGGCAGGGCGGCGGCCGAGCGGCCGGTGCCCTCGTGGGCCCTGGCCAGCCAGTACCGCAGCTCCTTGCGCTGGGGCTGCTCGCTGCGGCAGCGCATCAGGGCGGCGGACAGCAGCGGCTCGGCCTGCCCGTACGTCTCCAGGCGCACCCGGGCCATGCCGCCGAACAGCCCGGCCTCGATGCCGAGCATCGGGTCGTCGATCAGCGGGTCGGTGTGCCGGACCAGCTGCTCCCAGTCCTTGACCAGATAGGCGCGGCAGGCGTGCAGGAAGCGCACCTGCGGATCCGCGTCGACGGGCGGCAGCCCCGCGAGCGCCCGGTCCAGCTCGGGGACGTGCCGGCCGTCCAGCCAGTGCGAGGCGTGCGCGAGCAGCAGATCCCGCGCGCTCTCCAGCACCGGCTGGACCCACCAGCCCAGCCAGTACCAGGAGTTCAGGGTGCGGGTGTGCCGTGTGCGCTGCTCCCCGAACCTGTCCCGGTGCTGGAACATCCGCAGCAGCGCCGTCGTCGTGTCGACGCGCAGCGCGTGCAGGCCGAGCCAGCCGTCGGCCATCCCCGGATCCATCCGCACCGCCGTGCGGAACTCCTCCTCGGCCTGCGGGTAGGCGCCCACCGTGTAGGCGTCGACGCCCCGCAACCAGGCGAGGTCGGCCGGTGCGGGTGTGCCCATCGCGTCGAAGTCCATCACGTCCCCCACGAACCGTGCCCCCGTTTGCCAGCCACCGGGCCGGTGCCCGTCGGCCACTGCGCTGAACCGCCGTGCTGTGGACGGGAGTTGATCAGGCGCGCAGAGCAGCCGTCCGAAAAGGCGCACCGATAGGCATCGTACCTGCGCAGGAGCGGTCGGCCGTAGGGTGCCGCACCGCCGGATCGGCCGGAAAAGGGGGTCGGGGAGCGCGAGCGGTGGTGACCGAGGGTGAGCGAATGACGGCTCGCAGCGGCCGAAAAGTGGGCCCGGAGGGCAGAACGAAGCCCCCGATCACGGGGGAACAACCGGGGGCTTCGCGTCTGCGGGCGGTCTCGTAAGGCCGCACATCCAGAACGTAAGTCCTGTAAGGCCCCTGGGTCAAGCGGAGTTGGGGCACTCATGGAAACTGCCGGGGCCATGTGGAAGCGGCCTCCGAAAGGTTCAGCGGACCGCCGACGACTCATCACCCTGAGTGATGAATTCCGTTCCGACCGGCGTCCCACGGGGTCCCGGCTCCACCACGTATCCCTCGGGGCACTGCCGCACCAGAAGGTCGGCGAAGGGCCGGGAAGGGTCCTCGGTGAAGTGCTCGCGTTCCGCCGGTTCCCATCCGTCCCAGAAGTCCCGCTGGGCCGCCCCGTCCCGCTCGCGTCCACGCCGCCACGCCGTCGCACGCGGCACGTCCATCCACAGCACGGCCGCGAGGTGCGCCCGCAGCGCGCGGCGGCCCGCGCCCACCCCCTCGACGAGCACCACGGGCGCGGCCGGCAGGACCTCCTGCGCCGCGCCGAAGCGGCGCTCGTGCCAGTCGTACGCGGCATAGCGCGCGCCCTCGCCGCGCGAGAGCGGCCCCACGAGCCGCAGCGCCCGCTCCGTCCAGCCGAACAGCTCGCCGTGGCTCGCGAGATCGTCGAGCCGCAGCACCGGCGCCCCGCCGAGCGCCCCGGCCAGCCGGCGGGCGAACGTCGACTTCCCCGAGCCGGCGTGCCCGTCCACGGCGATCAGCCGCACCGGGCCGCAGGACGGCGGCAGGCGCCGAAGGGCGGCCGCGATACGGGGGAGCGGGGTGGCGGGGGTCGGCGCGTCAGGGGTCATCACGGCCAGCGTACGACCGCGGAAGCGGGTGTTCCGCGCGCCGCCGCCGGTCATGCCAGTGGTGGAGGCCAATATTGGTGCGCACGGCGGTGTCCGAAGCGCTGGCAGAAGTCGGCGGGGACCGGCCATAGTTGGCCCACTTCCGTGCATTCGACCCGACATCCTTCCGGATCCCGCCGGAAACCACGTCGACTGGGGGTCCCCATGGACCGAGCTGACCGTTTCGACCGAGCTGACGACGCCCCGCGCGAAGGGGCCGCCCCGCACCGGGACGGCCTGTCCGCCCCAGGCGCCATGTCCCGCAGAAACGTGCTCGCCGCGACCGCCGCGGTGGCGGCCCTCGCGGCGGCCACCGGCCCCGCCCTGGCCTCGGGCGGGCCGTCGCCGGCGCGCCGGCCGCCGCGCGCCGACCGTCCGGTGGACAACCGCTTCTGGACCTCGTACGCGCACTGGCGCGCCGGCACCGCCGAGGGCGCCGTCGCCGTCGCCGGGGCCCGCCCCGGGCTGCGGATCGGGAAGCCCGCGGGCCGCACCACGTACACCGACCCGCACACCGGCAGGACCGCCGAGTGGGAGTACGCCCGCTGGACCTCGCCCACGCACCGCACCACGGTCCCCGCGACGGAACTGATCGCCTCGTGGAACGCCCGCACGCCCGCCGGCACCTGGATCCAGGTCGAATTGCGGGGCACGTACGCGGACGGCACGCAGAGCCCCTGGTACGTCATGGGCCGCTGGGCCTCGGGCGACGACGAGGAGACCGACATCCGGCGGACCTCCGTCGACGGCCAGACCGACGGCAGGTCGACGGTGTGGACGGACACGCTCTCTTTGGACGACACGGACGCCGGGCCGCGCGTCGTCTCGTACGAGCTGCGCCTGACGCTCCACCGCAGGCCGGGCAGTGCCGCGACCCCCACGGTCTGGCGGCTCGGCGCGATGGCCTCGGCCGTCCCCGACCGCTTCACGGTCCCTGCCTCCCGGCCGGGGCTCGCCGAGGAGCTGACGGTCCCGCGCTACTCGCAGGAGATCCACAAGGGCCAGTACCCGCAGTACGACAACGGCGGCGAGGCCTGGTGCAGCCCCACCTCCTCGCAGATGATCATCGAGTACTGGGGCCGCGAGCCGACCCCGGGCGACCTCGCCTGGGTCGATCCCTCCTACGCCGACCCGCAGGTGTGCCACGCGGCGCGCTTCACGTTCGACTACCAGTACAACGGCTGCGGCAACTGGCCCTTCAACGCGGCGTACGCGGCGACGTACCGGGACCTCCAGGGCGTCGTGACCCGCCTCGCCTCGCTGAGCGAGCTGGAGACGCTGATCGCCGCGGGCATCCCGGCCATCACCTCCCAGTCGTTCCTCAAGGAGGAGCTGACGGGGGCCGGGTACGGCACGGCGGGCCACCTGATGACGGTCATCGGCTTCACGGCGGACGGCGACGTGATCGCCAACGACCCGGCCTCGCCCACCGACCCCGCGGTGCGCCGCGTCTACAAGCGCCGCGAGTTCGAGAACATCTGGCTGCGCACCAAGCGCTACAACGCCACCGGCAAGGTCGTCTCCGGCACCGGTGGCGTCTGCTACCTGTACTTCCCCACCAAGCTCTCGGCGCGCCGCCGCGAGGCGCTGGCGGCGGTGGGGATCCGCTGAGCGACGCCGCGAGCCCCTGCCCCGAAGATGCCCCGCCGCAAGGCAGGGGGGCAGGGGCCCGCGTCTCCTGTGATCAGCCCCGCCGCAGCGAGGGCACCGGGTTCACCACCCAGTCCGGGTGCCCCGGCATCGGCGGGGTCTTCGAGCCGTACAGCCAGGGGTGGAGGAAGCCCTCCAGGTCCTCGCCCGCGACCTTCGACGCCAGGTCGACGAAGTCCTCGGTGCCCGCCGCGCGGCCCTTGAAGCCGCTGAGCCAGGCGCGCTCGATCTTCTGGAACGTCGCGTCGCCGACCCGCTCGCGCAGCGCGTACAGGACGAGGGCCGAGCCGTCGTAGCGCATGCGCTTGAAGAGGTTCGGCTCGGTGGGTTCGGCGGGGGCGCCGTAGTCCTTGCGCCACTGGTCGTGCGCCGCGTACGCGGTCTTCATCGCGGCCTCGAAGCTGTCGCCGCCGTGTGCCTCGGAGTACAGCCGCTCGTAGAACCGGGCGTGCCCCTCGCTCACCCACAGATCGGACCAGCTCTTGAGGGCGACGCTGTCGCCGAACCACTGGTGGGTCAGCTCGTGCACCATGTTCCGCTCGGCGTCGACCTTCGTGCCCAGCAGGTCGGCCTTGGGGACGAGGGAGAGCGTCTGGGTCTCCAGGGCCACACCGAGGTCGGTGTCGCCGACGAGAATGCCGTACCGGTGGAAGGGGTAGGGGCCGAGCCTCTCCTCCAGCCACTTCAGGTGGTCGGGGGTGAGCCCGCGGTACTCGGCCGTCGGCTCGACCAGGGACTCGGGGACGACGTCCCGCAGCGGGAGGCCGCCGGGCCCCTCGCCGTCGACCAGCCGGAACCTGCCGACCGCCAGCTGCACCAACTGGGTGGAGAGCGGCTGCTCGGAGTCGTACGTCCAGCGCACCCGGTCGCCGGGGACCTTGGTGCGCGAGACCAGTCTGCCGTTGGCGACGGCCGTGCGGTCGCTCGGCGTGGTGATGCGGAAGGTGACGGGGGCCCGTCGGCTGGGGTGGTCGTCGGCCGGGAAGATCAGCCGGGCGCCGTTCGGCTGGGGGTAGACCACCGTGCCGTCGGGCGTGGGTATCCAGCCGTAGTCCTCGATCGCGTCGTCGCGGTGCCGGGTCTGGCTCGGGTCGGCGGTGTAGGTGACCTTCACCGTGAACGAACTGCCGTCGCGTATCGGGGACTTGGGCGTGACGGTCAGCTCGTCGCCCTCGCGGGAGGCGCCGGCCCGCGCGCCGTCCACGGTCACGGTGTGCAGGGTGTTGCCCGCGAAGTCGAGGTTGAAGCGCGACAGGGCCTGCGTGGAGGTGGCCCTGATCGTCGTCGTCGCCGCGAACGGCGTCTTCGGCGCCTGCCAGTCGAAGTCCAGGTAGTAGCGGTCCACCCGGTACCCGCCGTTCCCGTCCAGGGGGAACAGGGGGTCCCCGATACCGGGCGCGCCCGGCGTCGGCTTCTCGGTGGAGGTGGAGGTGGAGGTGGAGGTGGAGTCGGAGGCTGAGGCCGGGGCGGCCTGGGAGGCGGGTGCCGTGAGGGCGGCCGTCGCGGTGATCGCGGCGGCGAGGGCGAGCCGCGCTCCGCGGTGGGTCGTCCGGTCGGTGCTCATCGGGAACCTCTCGGTCGGATGCTGCGCGTACACGCGCCGTGTTCCGTCCTAGACGCGCGGCGTTCCGTCCGAGTTGCGGGACGTTGCGTCCGAGTTGCGGAGGGCTGGTCCGGGGCGTGACCAAGCTCTCTCTCGCAAACGGGTTTAGTGCTGGCATGGTGGAGGGGTTCCGTGGGGGGACACCACTGCCGGAAGAATCAGTGAGAAGAACATGACCGCGTTCTCTGCCACCGCCGTTCGCGTCGGAGCCCGCACCGGCGGCCCCGAGGAAGACGGGCCGACCCTCTTCGAGCACCTCGCGGGCTGGACCCTCGTCGTCGTCCTCGCGATGCTCGTCACCCAGACCGGCCTGCTGTGACCCGCTCGCGGCTCTCATGCCGCGCCCGTCACGCCCCGCCCCTCACGCCGAGGCCTTGAGGGAGAGCCCGCCGGCCACGATCGAGTCCGAGCTGACCAGGGCCTGCTCGGCGCTCACGTCCGTCATGAAGACGAACGGCGGTACGAGGGGCGGCACCGGCAGCCTGTCGGGGGTGAAGGTCAGACACAGCAGGCCTTCGAGGCACCCCTTGAACTTGGTGAGGTAGAGCGTGACCGAGCCGCTGAGGTCCAGCGTGTCGGCGCCGAGGGCGAGTTCCCCGCTGCCGTCCCGCGTCCTGAGCCGGTAGTCGGTGAGCGAGGCCGCCTTCATCCGCAGCACCATGACCTTCAGCGGCCCGTCGGCGGTCGGGATCTCGGTGACGCCCGCCACGATGAAGCCCTGGGGCGCGAAGAGCGCCGTGGTGATGGTCGGCGGGGTCCGCGCCGCCACGGTCGACGGGGCGGCGGGCCGCGCGCCGGCCGGGGCGGCCTTCGCGGGGTTCCCGTTCACCGTCCCCGCGACGATCAGCACCGGCAGCAGCACGGCGAGCGTCCGCGTGCCCTGCCCGTCCCGCGCCTTGGGCCGGGCGGGGTCCTCCTCGGCGTCCTCGGGCACCGGCGTCCAGCCGAAGCCCATGGCGCTGCCGGCGATGCCGAGGAGCATGCCGACGAGGAACCCGCCGAGGTTGGTGGCCGCGAAGGACAGCACCGAGAGGAGCAGGGCGTTGAGGCTCACGTAGTGGCGGGTGTGCGGCAGGAACCACAGGAAGAGACCGGCCACCACCAGCGCGATCCCGATGCCGAGCGCCGCGAGCCCGCCGAGACCGAGGCTCACCAGGACCGTCACCGGCGACAGCGGCACGAGCAGCAGTTCGGTGCCGCCGAGGATCAGCAGCAGCCCGCCCCAGAAGGGCCGGGTGCGCCGCCAGCGGCGGACGGTCCGCCGCCGCTCGGGCCAGGGCAGCAGCCGGTCGAGCCGGCCGCCGCCGTCCTTGCGGGGGCTCCGGACGCCGCCCGAGGAGCCGCCGGTCAGAAGCACTTCTTGCCGCCGAGGCTGACGTCGACCCGCATGCCCTTGAGCCGGAAGTTGCCGCCGGTCGCCGACCAGGCGTGCGACTTCACCCCGGAGACCGTGATGTCCCCGGCCTGGAGCCCGAACTTGCCCTTGTCGCCCTTGACCCCGGCCACCTCGTCCAGCGTGGAGGCGTCCCGGCCGATCTCCGCGGTGCCGAAGCGGGCGTCGCCCACCAGGTCCTCGCCGTCGATGATCAGATTGCTCGCGGTGACCTCGCCCGCGTCGCCGCCCGCGGTCAGCTTGAAGACGACCGTGCCGAGCGGGGTCTTGACCTCGGCGGCCTGGCAGATGTCGGACAGGGTGGCGTCACCGATCCCGAGGAGCGCCACCGGGTGCCCCTTGCCGTCGATGTCCCGGTCCGTCTGGACGTACGAGGACAGGCCCTCGCTGGTCAGCTTGCCCGAGGAGACCTGGAAGCTGGTGCCCGACACGGCGAAGGACGCGGCGAGCGCGCCCTCGGCCATCACCGCGGCCAGTGCGCCGACGGCCAGAACGGCCGGCAGGGCCACCACGGCCGTCTTCTTCCAGGAGGTCCTGCCCTCGCGTAACGCGTCGCGTGCTGCGCTCACTGTCTTCCTCCCGTACGTCGTTCCGCGTCGTCGAGCGTGCGTAGGAGTGCGCAAGGCTGCGCACGGGTGCGCAAGAGGAGTGCGTGAAGCGCCGTCGGGAGCCGGTGGGCAGCGGGTGCCGCTCTGCCATACTGCGGACATCCCACGGCAGTTGGAGACTAGGGCCGCAATTGAATAATAGTCAACAGCGCGGCGGCGACCGCTCCGCGGCACGGCGCGCCGAACTCATCACCATCGGCCGGAAGTTGTTCGCCGACACGTCCTACGACGCCCTGTCGATGGACGACATCGCCCGACACGCGGGCGTCGCCAAGGGGTTGATCTACTACTACTTCAAGTCCAAGCGCGGGTACTACCTCGCGATCATCGAGGACTCCGTCGGCGACCTCGTCGCGCGCGCGGCACGCCACGACGACCTGCCGCCCGTCGAGCGCGTGCAGCGCACCGTCGACGGCTATCTGCGCTACGCCGAGCACCACCAGGCGGCCTACCGCGCGATCATCAGCGGGGGCGTCGGCTTCGACGCCGAGGTGCACGCGATACGGGACGGCGTGCGCGAGGCGATGATGGGGACGATCGCCGAGGGGACGTACGGCCACAAGGACGTCCCGTGCCTCGTCCGCACCGCGCTGCTCGGCTGGCTGTGCAGCGTCGAGGGCGTCACCCTCGACTGGATCGGCCGCCGGGACCTGCCGCGCGCGACGGTCTGCGCGCTGCTCGTGCGCACCCTCGGGGACACGCTGCGCGTCATCGAGGACTTCGAGCCGTCGTACCCGGCGCCGGCGCGGCGGCCCTGAGACCGCGCACGCGTCAGGGGCGGGAGCCGGCCGGCCCCGCCCCTGACGCGTTCCTGAGCAACGTCAGTTGATGGCCTTGATCAGCTCACCGCCCGCCGTGTCGCCGCTCAGCTCCCAGAAGAAGGTGCCGCCGAGGCCCGCCTGGTTCTTGTAGTTCATCTTCCCCGCGATGGTGGCCGGGGTGTCGTAGCTCCACCAGTTGTTCCCGCAGTACGCGTACGCGGTCCCGCCGACCGTGCCGTTGGCCGGGCACTTGGTCTTGAGGACCTTGTAGTCGTCGATGCCCTGCTCGTACTTGCCCGCGGCGGGGCCGGTGGCGGTGCCGCCGGGCGCCTTCTGGGTGACGCCCGTCCAGCCGCGGCCGTAGAAGCCGATGCCGAGCAGCAGCTTCTGCGAGGGGATGCCGAGGCCCGTCAGCTTCTTGATGGTGGCGTCGGAGTGGTACGAGGCCTTCGGGATGCCGCTGTAGGAGGTCAGCGGCGAGTGCGGGGCGGTCGGGCCCTTGGCGTCCCAGGCGCCGAAGTAGTCGTACGTCATCGGGTTGTACCAGTCGACGTACTGGGCGGCGCCCGCGTAGTCGGCGGCGTCGAGCTTGCCGCCCGCCGAGGCGTCGGCCGGGATCGCCGCGGTCACGAGGTTGCCGCTGCCGAACTTCGAACGGACCGCCGACATCAGGTTCTTGTACGCGGCGCGCCCGCTGGTGTCACAGCTCAGACCGCAGGCGTTCGGGTACTCCCAGTCGATGTCGATGCCGTCGAAGACGTCGGCCCACTTGGAGTTCTCCACCAGGTCGTAGCAGGACTTGGCGAAGGCCTCGGGGTTCTTGGCGGCCTCGGTGAAGCCGCCCGACCAGGTCCAGCCGCCGAAGGACCACAGCACCTTGAGGTTCGGGTGCTTCTTCTTCAGCTTGCGCAGCTGGTTGAAGTTGCCGCGCAGCGGCTGGTCCCAGGTGTCGGCCACGCCGTCCACCGACTGGTCGGCGGGGTACGCCTTGTCGGTGGCCGCGTAGGCGTCGCCCATCGCGCACTTGCCGCCCTGGACGTTGCCGAAGGCGTAGTTGATGTGCGTGAGCTTGTCCGCCGAGCCGGACGTCTCGATGTTCTTGACGTGGTAATTGCGGTCGTAGACACCCCATTCGGTGAAGTAACCGACGACCTTGGAACCGGCGGCCGCCGCCGCGGCCGGGGCGCGGTCCGGCTCGGCGGCGGCGCTGCCGGCGCCCGTGAGCAGACCCGCGCCGAGAGCGGCGCAACAGGCGGTGGCGAGGGCGGCCCGGAGGCCGGCGCGGGGGGAGTGCGGTCTGAGCATCGTGTCTCCTCGTGGGGGGAAACAGGGAGGGGGAAGTCGTGCCGTGGACCTGCTGGTGCGCGGGGAAGCGCTTGGCATGAACGCGGTGAGGCGTTGCGGGGAACAGTAGGAGGACTAGACCAGTACGGTCAATGGTTCGTACCAATCCGGCGGCGGGTGACGATCGAGAGACATCTTTCGAGTAAGCGGTCGTTAACTAGTGACTGGGTGCCGCCGATCGGGCATACTCAACGCGCCGCAGCCGCTGGTCAGCCGCTTTCGTGACCCGAAAGGAGACCCTGGCTCACGGCATCGTTTCCGGCGTCGCCGCCTCACCCTTCGCGGGCGTCCGCCGTAGCCCCACAGGGAGGAGAGCGTCATGCCCGACCACGCCCCGCAGCCGGTGGACCGCCAACTGCCGACGGATGAGGCCAGGGATCTGCTCTCGCTCGTCCGGGACATCGTCCAGCGCGAGATCGCCCCGAGGGCGGCCGAGGAAGAGGAGGCCGGGCGCTTCCCGCGCGAGGTCTTCACCCTGCTCTCCGAGGCAGGCCTGCTCGGCCTCGCCTACGACTCCGCATTCGGCGGCGGTGACCAGCCCTACGAGGTCTACCTCCAGGTCCTGGAAGAACTGGCCGCCGCGCGCCTGACCGTCGGCCTCGGCGTCAGCGTCCACTCCCTGTCCTGTCACGCCCTGGCCGGGTACGGCACCAAGGAGCAGCAGGCCGAGCACCTGCCCGCCATGCTCGGCGGCGGCCTCCTCGGCGCGTACTGCCTCTCGGAGCCCGCGTCGGGTTCGGACGCCGCGTCCCTGCGCACGAAGGCCGTGCGCGACGGCGACGACTGGGTCATCGACGGCACCAAGGCCTGGATCACGCACGGCGGGGTCGCCGACTTCTGCACCGTGCTCGCCCGCACCGGCGGCGAGGGCGCCCGGGGCGTCACGGCCTTCCTGGTGCCGGGCGACGCCGAGGGGCTGAACGCGGCGGCGCCCGAGAAGAAGATGGGCATGAAGGGCTCGCCCACCGCCCAGATCCACTTCGACGGCGTACGCGTCCCGGACTCCCGCCGGATCGGGGACGAGGGGCAGGGCTTCGCCATCGCCCTCTCCGCGCTCGACTCGGGGCGGCTCGGCATCGCGGCCTGCGCCATCGGCGTGGCCCAGGCGGCACTGGACGAGGCGCTCGGATACGCCACGCAGCGGCGCCAGTTCGGCCGGGCTATCGCGGACTTCCAGGGACTTCGCTTCATGCTCGCGGACATGGCGACGCAGATCGAGGCGGGCCGGGCGCTGTATCTGTCGGCGGCCCGGCTGCGCGACGCGGGCCGGCCGTTCGCCAAGCAGGCGGCCATGGCGAAGCTGCTGTGCACGGACGCCGCGATGAAGGTGACCACGGACGCCGTGCAGGTGCTCGGCGGCTACGGCTACACCGCGGACTTCCCCGTGGAGCGCTTCATGCGCGAGGCCAAGGTGCTGCAGATCGTCGAGGGCACCAATCAGATCCAGCGCATGGTCATCGCCCGTCACCTCGCGGGTCCCGAGTCCCGCTGAACTGCCCCAGGGCGACGGTCGGCGTGACGAGCCGGGCCCACTCCGGGTCGTGCCGCCCGGGCAGGGTCCGGCCGCGGTCGGACCAGTGGCGCAGCAGAGCGCGATAGATCGGCGGGTCCTGGTGGGGCGGCTGCGGCAGGCGGGACTGCTGCGGGGTGTGGGGCTGGAACGACTGCTGCTGGAAGGGCTGCTGGTACGTCTGCGGCTCGTACGCCGACTGCTCGTATGCCGACTGCTCGTA
Organism: Streptomyces sp. NPDC005898; assembly: GCF_040629635.1. Taxonomy (NCBI): domain Bacteria; kingdom Bacillati; phylum Actinomycetota; class Actinomycetes; order Kitasatosporales; family Streptomycetaceae; genus Streptomyces; species Streptomyces sp. NPDC005898. The sequence continues at coordinate 184,053 of NZ_JBEXWC010000015.1, forward strand.
CGGCTGCTGCCGGGGCGGCTGATGCGGCTGGGGCCGACGGGGCTGCTGGTACGCCTGCTGGGGGAGCGGCTGCTGGTAGGGCTGCCGACGCGGGTCGACCTGCTGGGGCCGCTGGGGAACCGATTCTGCGGAGGCGGGCACCGTCACCAGGGTGCGCCGTCGGCGGCCGCTGGGAACGTGTGTGGGGCCCATGTCCGTGGGGGTCATGCCAGGCCAACGGAGGCCGCGGCACCTTGGTCACCGCCTGGCGGATTAGGGCGTCAGTTCACGGCACCCGCGTGTCGGGGCGGCGTACGCCGGAGCGTCGTCCCGCGACCCCTCCAGGACCGGCGGCCGCGCCCGGGAGAACGGCCCGACGCGCCACCGCGACGCCCGGCGCCTCAAGGGCGCGGACACACCGATTCCGCACCACGGCGGCCTCGCGTCCGTGGCGCGGAATCGGCTACGGGTGCGTCAGGCTGCGGGCCGCTGCTGTCGGGGCACCCGGATGGGGCGCGAGCCCGGCCCGCCCACGTGCGAGAACGGCTGTTTGCGCCAGTCGAGTCCCTGAGGGAGCGTCAGCAGCAGGGCGGTGTCCTGCTCCTGGACCTCCATCGACTCGTCGGCGGGCGTGGCGTCCGCGGCGGCGCGGCCGGTGCCGGCGCAGACCGTGAGCCCGAACGGGTTCCACGGAGTGGGGCACAGCGCGTGCTCGGGCAGGACGTCCTCGTCGGCGAGGAGCGCGATCGGCTGCCCGCAGTCGGGGCAGTTCACGCGGTACATCTCAAAGGTGTCGTACGCGTCGAGAAGGGCGTCAGCCGGTTCGACGCCCTCCGGCTCGGGCTCTGCCACCTGCTGCTGCTTGCTGCGGGTGGACCTGCCGGGGCGCTTCAGATTCTGCATGGGACTCTCCCCCTTGGGTGGGCCGACAAGGCACTGCGGCCTCGACCACAGCAAGCACTTCCCGTCCCGTCGTAGAGGTAATCGTGGCATCCCCTCGGACACGGGCACAGCGGTGTGGCGTTCGTCACATAACCCATGTCGCGGGGGTGCCCCGCCGGGGCCCGCTTCCCGCGCTCGGGTATCCGCGGGGATCAAGAGCCCTGTAGGTTCTGCGCATGGAGGAGCTGGACCGACAGATCGTGCAGCTGCTCGTCAAGGACGGGCGGATGAGCTACACCGACCTGGGCAAGGCCACGGGCCTGTCCACGTCGGCCGTGCACCAGCGGGTGCGCCGCCTGGAACAGCGGGGCGTCATCCGCGGCTACGCCGCGGTCGTCGACCCCGAGGCCGTGGGGCTGCCGCTGACGGCTTTCATCTCGGTGAAGCCGTTCGACCCCAGCGCGCCCGACGACATCGCCGAACGCCTCGCGGGCGTCCCGGAGATCGAGGCGTGCCACAGCGTCGCGGGCGACGAGAACTACATCCTCAAGGTGCGGGTCGCCACCCCGCTGGAACTGGAACACCTGCTGAGCCGGCTGCGCGCCCTCGCGGGTGTCTCCACGCGGACGACCGTCGTGCTCTCCACCCCCTACGAGGCGCGCCCGCCCCAGGTGTGACCCGCGCGCGAGGCGCGTGCCCGCAGGGGCGAGACTGGTACCCATGAGCCAGCGCACCGCCCCCGAGGACGCCCGGGACCCCCAGAGCCACCGCACCGTGCTGCTGCGCGGCGGCGACGTCCACAGCCCCGCCGATCCGTTCGCCACCGCGATGGTCGTCGAGCGCGGCCATGTCGCCTGGGTCGGCTCCGAGGGCGCCGCGGACGCCTTCGCGGACGGCGTGGACGAGGTCGTCCACCTCGAAGGCGCCCTGGTCACCCCGGCGTTCACCGACGCCCACGTGCACACCACGGCCACCGGCCTGGCCCTGACGGGCCTCGACCTGTCCGCTGCCCGCTCGCTGGACGAGGCGCTCGTCTCCGTACGCGAACACGCCGCCGCCCGGCCGCACGACGCCGTCCTGCTCGGCCACGGCTGGGACGCCGCTCGCTGGCCCGGCGGCCGACCGCCCACGCGCGTGGAGCTCGACGAGGCCACCGGCGGCCGTCCCCTCTACCTCTCCCGCATCGACGTCCACTCGGCGGTCGCCTCCACCGCGCTGCTGGACCTGGTGCCCGGCATCACCGGGCGCGCCGGCTACCACCCGGACGCCCCGCTCACCGGCGACGCCCACCACGGAGTGCGCGCCACCGCCCTCGGCGCGATCACGCCCCGCCAGCGCACCGAGGCCCAGCGGGCGGCCCTGCGCCGCGCCGCCTCGCTCGGCATCGGCTCCGTGCACGAGTGCGCGGGCCCCGACATCTCCGACGAGGCCGACTTCACCGGGCTGCTGCGGCTCGACGCCGAGGAGCCGGGGCCCCGCGTCATCGGCTACTGGGCCCAGTGGGGCGAGGAAGGCGTGGCGCGCGCCCGGGAGTTGGGCGCGGCCGGCGCCGCCGGTGACCTCTTCGTGGACGGCGCCCTCGGCTCCCACACCGCCTGCCTCCACGAGCCGTACGCCGACGCCGCCCACACCGGCACGGCCCACCTGGACGCCGCCGCCGTCGCCGCCCACGTCGTGGCATGCACCGAGGCGGGCCTCCAGGCGGGCTTCCACGCCATCGGGGACGCCGCGGTGGGCTCCGTGACCGACGGGCTGCGGCTGGCCGCGCAGAAGGTCGGCCCGGCCCGTCTGCGGGCCGCGCGGCACCGCGTCGAGCACGCCGAGATGCTGACCCCCGAGACCATCGCGGCGTTCGCCGAATTCGGGCTCACCGCGTCCGTCCAGCCCGCCTTCGACGCCCTGTGGGGCGGCGAGGACGGCATGTACGCCCGGCGCCTGGGCGCCGAACGGGCCCGCACCCTCAACCCGTACGCGGCTCTGCTGCGCGCCGGCGTGCCCCTCGCCTTCGGCTCCGACAGCCCCGTCACCCCGCTCGACCCCTGGGGCACGGTCCGCGCCGCCGCCTTCCACCGCACGCCCGAGCACCGCGTCTCGGTGCGCGCCGCCTTCACCGCGCACACCCGGGGCGGCTGGCGGGCCGTCGGCCGGGACGACGCGGGCGTGCTCGTGCCGGGCGCGCCCGCCGACTACGCCGTGTGGCGCACCTCCGATCTGGTGGTGCAGGCCCCCGACGACCGCGTCGCGCGCTGGTCGACCGACCCCCGCTCGGGCACGCCCGGCCTGCCCGACCTGTCGCCGGACGCCGAACTGCCCGTCTGCCTGCGCACCGTGGTGGGCGGCCGGCCGGTCCATGTGGGGCCGGACGAGTGATGTCCCGGCGGTGCGCGGCGCCCGTCGCGGCCCGCCGCGGTTCCCGACTACCTGGGAATCCTCGGCACTGACCTGGTGGTCTTTGTCATCACCGCAGCTCACAGGGGTATTGACAGACAGCCGCCGTGGGCCGGTAGGTTCGGCCGGGTCCACCACAGGACGTCCGACCGGTGAACCTCCACGCAGTCGTCGAACGCCGCTGGGTCATGGGCGGTGTGCCGCACCGGCGCACCGCCACTGGGAGCCAGGTCCAGCGCCGGCGACGCGGAGGCGAGGGAACGTATCAGCCGATCGGCAGGTGTGACCCGGGTGGGGCCCGGACGCTCAGTAGACAACGGCTTTCGGTCGACCCGCAGCCAGCGGGTCCCAGGTCGGCCCGAAGGGCGCCGGGCCCCGATCCGCTGTGCGGACCGCCCCTACTCCAGTGCCGCCGCTGCGGCGCAGGCCGGGGCCACTATGGTGGTCCTCTGCGTACGAACGAAGGGGCAGTAGTGAACGACGGCGGTCGGGTCTCCGAAGCGGGGGACCAGGGGAGGCAGTTCGGCTCGCTCGGCACGGCCTTGGTGATCATTCCGACCTACAACGAGGCGGAGAACATCCAGGCCATCGTCGGCCGGGTACGGGCCGCGGTCCCCGGCGCGCACGTCCTGGTCGCCGACGACAACAGCCCCGACGGCACCGGCAAGATCGCCGATGAGCTCGCGGCCGAGGACGAGCAGGTCCACGTCCTGCACCGCAAGGGCAAGGAAGGCCTCGGGGCCGCCTATCTCGCGGGCTTCCGCTGGGGCCTCGACCACGACTACGGCGTGCTCGTGGAGATGGACGCCGACGGCTCGCACCAGCCCGAGGAGCTGCCCCGGCTGCTCACCGCGCTCAAGGGCGCCGACCTCGTGCTCGGCTCGCGCTGGGTGCCGGGCGGGAGGGTCGTCAACTGGCCCAAGCACCGCGAGTTCATCTCCCGCGGCGGCAGCACCTACTCGCGCCTCCTGCTCGATGTGCCCATCCGGGACGTGACGGGCGGCTACCGCGCCTTCCGCCGCGAGACCCTGGAAGGCCTCGGTCTCGGCGAGGTCGAGTCGCAGGGCTACTGCTTCCAGGTCGACCTCGCGCGCCGCGCCGTCAAGGCGGGCTACCACGTGGTCGAGGTGCCCATCACGTTCGTCGAGCGCGAACTCGGGGACAGCAAGATGAGCCAGAACATCGTGGTCGAGGCGCTGTGGCGGGTCACCGCCTGGGGCGTGGGGGAGCGGGTCGGCCGGGTCGTCGGCCGCAAGCCCGCCGGACGCCCGCAGGACCCCGCCTCTTGATCATCCCCCTTATCCCGGCCTGAGGCGGACCCAGGCACACTGGAGGCATGACGACTGGCGCACCGCCTCCCCTCCGCCCCGCCCGGCCCCGGCGCTCCGGGCCCCTGAAGTTCCTGCCGCTCGGCGTCGCCGCGTGGCTCGTCCTGGAGATCTGGCTGCTCACCGTCGTGGCGGGCGCCACGAGCGGACTCGTGGTCTTCCTGCTCCTGGTGGGCGGCCTCCTGCTCGGCTCCGCGGTGATCAAGCGCGCGGGGCGCAGGGCCTTCCGCAGGCTCAGCGAGGCGGTGCAGCGCCAGCAGAGCGGGGTGCCGCCCGAGCAGGAGTCCGGGAGCGGCGGCGGGGCCCTGACGATGCTGGGCGGCCTGCTGATCATCCTGCCCGGGCTGATCTCGGACGCGCTGGGGCTGCTCCTACTGGTGCCGCCGGTGCGCAAGGCCGTCGGGCGGTATGCCGAGCGGACCTTCGAGCGCAAGGTGCGGGAGGCGGCGCCGGTCGGTTTCGAGGACGCCTTGCGGCAGGCGCGGACGCACCACCCGGACGGCAAGGTCGTCCAGGGCGAGGTCATCAGGGAGGAGCCGGCGGCCCGCGGGCCCCGTCCGGACGATCCCCAGCTGCCGCGCTGACGCGCCCCGGGGCCGCTGAACGCACGGGGGCGGGCCGTAGCACGCACGAGGGCCGGGGGGGCGGGGGGGGGCGGGGGCCCCCCCCCCGGGGTTGTGGTTGGGGGGGGTG